>JAOPVV010000030.1 GCA_025966005.1 Frankiales bacterium | reverse complement strand
GAAGGTCATCATCTCCGCGCCGGCGTCCAACGAGGACGTCACGATCGTCATGGGCGTCAACCACGACCAGTACGACCCGGCCAAGCACGACGTCATCTCCAACGCGTCCTGCACGACCAACTGCCTCGGCCCGATGGCCAAGGCGATCCACGACGAGTTCGGCATCGTCAATGGCCTGATGACGACGATCCACGCGTACACGCAGGACCAGAACCTGCAGGACGCCCCCCACAAGGACCTGCGCCGCGCCCGCGCCGCCGCGCTCAACCTGGTGCCGACCAGCACCGGCGCCGCCAAGGCGATCGGCCTGGTCCTGCCCGAGCTCAAGGGCAAGCTCGACGGCTACGCCGTGCGGGTCCCGATCCCGACCGGCTCCGCCACCGACCTCACCGTCGAGCTGGGCCGCGACGCGACCGCCGACGAGGTCAACGCGGTCGTCCGGGCTGCCGCCGAGGGCCCGATGAAGGGCTTCCTGCGCTACAGCACCGACCCGATCGTCTCCAGCGACATCGTCACCGACCCGGCGTCCTGCATCTTCGACGCGCCGCTGACCAAGGCCATCGGCAACCAGGTCAAGGTCGTCGGCTGGTACGACAACGAGTGGGGCTACTCCAACCGCCTCGTCGACCTGATCACCCTCGTCGGCAAGAGCCTGTAGCGGTGCCGTCCTCCCTCCCGCTGGCCGCGGACCTCGACGTCCAGGGCCTGCGGGTCCTGGTGCGCTGCGACCTGAACGTCCCGCTCGAGCAGGGCCGGATCACCGACGACGGCCGGATCCGGGCCAGCGTCCCGCTGCTGCGCGACCTGCTCGACCGCGGCGCCACCCCGATCGTCATGGCCCACCTGGGTCGGCCGAAGGGCCCGGACGCCGCGCTGTCGCTCATCCCCGTCGGGGCCCGGCTCGCGGAGCTGCTGGTCGCCCCCGTCCGGACCGCCGCCGACGTGACCGGCCCGGCCGCCCGCGAGGCGGTCGAGATGGCCGGCCAGGGCACCGTGGTGCTGCTGGAGAACGTCCGCTTCGACCCGCGCGAGACGTCGAAGGACGACGCGCAGCGCGGTGCGCTGGCCGACGAGCTGGCCGCGTTTGGCGACGTGTACGTCGACGACGCGTTCGGCGCGGTGCACCGCAAGCACGCCAGCGTCTACGACCTCGCGCAGCGGCTCCCGCACGCGGCGGGACCGCTGGTCGCCGCCGAGGTGGCGGTGCTCGACCGGCTCACCCAGGACCCCGCGCGGCCCTACGTCGTCGTGCTCGGCGGCTCGAAGGTGAGCGACAAGCTCAAGGTCATCGAGGCGCTGCTGCCCAAGGTCGACACGCTCCTCGTCGGCGGCGGCATGTGCTTCACCTTCCTCAAGGCGCAGGGCCACGAGGTCGGTGCGAGCCTGCTCGAGCAGGACCAGCTCGACACCTGCCGCGCCTTCCTCGAGACCGGCAAGGTCGTCCTGCCCGTCGACGTCGTGGCGGCCGAGCGGTTCGCCGCGGACGCCCCGCACGACGTCGTCGCGGTCGACGCGATCCCCGCCGACCGGATGGGCCTGGACATCGGGCCGCGCAGCGTCGCGCTGTTCACCGACGCCCTCGCCGGCGCGCAGACGGTCTTCTGGAACGGCCCGATGGGCGTGTTCGAGCTGGCGCCGTACGCCGAGGGCACCCGCGGCGTGGCCGAGGCGGTCGCGTCCCTGGGCGGCGCGCTGACCGTGGTCGGCGGTGGCGACAGCGCCGCGGCCGTCCGGGCGCTCGGCATCGACGAGTCCCGCTTCACCCACATCAGCACCGGGGGAGGAGCGAGCCTGGAGAAGCTGGAGGGCAAGGAGCTCCCCGGGCTCACGATCCTCGAGGACTGACCCGCATGGCCAAGGCGCAGCTCCGGACCCCGCTGATGGCGGGCAACTGGAAGATGAACATGAACCACCTCGAGGCGATCGCGCTCGTGCAGAAGCTCGCCTTCAGCCTGACGCCGGCCGACCACGACGCCGTGGAGGTGGCCGTCCTGCCGCCGTTCGTCGACCTGCGCAGCGTCCAGACGCTCGTCGACGGCGACAAGCTGCGCATCCGGTACGGCGCCCAGGACCTGTCGGTGCACGACAGCGGCGCCTACACCGGCGACATCAGCGGCGCGATGCTGGCCAAGCTCGGCTGCAGCTACGTCGTCGTCGGCCACAGCGAGCGCCGGCAGTACCACGGCGAGGACGACCAGGTCGTCAACGACAAGGTCAAGGCCGCGCTGCGGCACGGCCTGACACCGATCCTGTGCGTCGGCGAGGGGCTCGACGTCCGACAGCTGAACGGCCAGGTCGACCACGCCGTCGACCAGGTCTGCGCCGCGCTCAAGGACGTCCCGGAGGAGCAGGCCCGGGGCGTCGTCGTGGCCTACGAGCCGGTCTGGGCGATCGGCACGGGCGAGGTCGCGACCCCGCAGGACGCCCAGGAGGTCTGCGGCGAGGTCCGGCTCAGCCTGGCGCAGCTGTACCCCGGCGAGCTCGCCGACCGCGTGCGCGTGCTCTACGGCGGCTCGGTCAAGGCCGCGAACATCGCCTCGCTGATGGCGCAGCCGGACGTCGACGGCGCCCTCGTCGGGGGCGCGAGCCTCGACGCGACCGAGTTCGCCGCGCTGGTCAAGGGCGGCGCGCGGCCCGCCTGACCCGGGTTCGTGGAGAGCGCGTCACAGGCCGGTCACGATTCGGCTGCGCAGTGTGACGCGTCCCCCGACTGGCGCCTCCGCGGTGGTTGCATGAGGACATTCTCGCCGGGTCCGTGCAACCACTGCGCGGCCCGGACCGGTATCCGTCCTCCCGCTGGTCGGGAGAAGGAGGAGCATCCACGTGCAGGTCCACAGGAGCAAGATCCGCCTCAGCGCGGCGCTGCTCGCGCTGGCGCTCGGCGCCGCCGCGTGCGGTGGCGACACCGACAGCGAGGGCGACGCCCCCGCGCAGGCCGAGGGCCAGTCGGGCGGGACGTTCTCGACGTACCTCGGGGACCCCGAGAACCCGCTGGTCCCCAGCAACACGAGCGAGACCGAGGGCGGCCAGATCGTCGACGCCCTGTTCACCGGCCTGGTGACCTACGACGTCGACAGCTCCGAGCTGCAGTACGACGGCGTCGCGGAGTCCATCGAGTCCGAGGACTCCACCACGTGGACGATCAAGCTCAAGGACTGGACGTTCCACGACGGCACCCCCGTCACGGCCGACTCGTTCATCAAGGCCTGGAACTTCGCCGCCAACAGCGCGAACGCCCAGGGCAACTCCTACTTCTTCGCCAACGTCGTCGGCTACGACGAGCTGCAGGGCAAGGACGACGCCGCCCCGGCCAAGACCGAGATGAGCGGCCTGAAGAAGGTCGACGACAAGACCTTCACCGTCACCCTCACCAGCCCGTTCCGCCAGTATCCGGTGACCACCGGCTACGCGGCCTTCTACCCGCTGCCCGAGGCCTTCTTCAAGGACGCCGCCGCGCAGAAGACCCTCGGCGAGAAGCCGATCGGCAACGGCCCCTTCCAGGCCGAGACCGCTCTCGTCAAGGGCCAGGGCATGACGCTGGCCCGCTTCGAGGACTACGCCGGTGAGAAGGCGAAGGCCGACAAGGTCGAGATCAAGATCTACACCGACGTCAACACGGCGTACACCGACCTGCAGGCCGGCAACCTCGACATCGTCGACACCGTCCCGCCGGACGCGATCGCGACCGCGGAAGACGAGTTCGGCGACCGCTACATCGAGCGCCCGTCGTCCAGCTTCACCTACATGGGCTTCCCGACCTACGACGCGCGCTTCAAGGACAAGCGCGTCCGTCAGGCGTTCTCCATGGCGGTCGACCGCGCGGCCATCACCGAGGCCATCTTCAACGGCACCCGCCAGCCGGCCTTCTCGGCCATCTCGCCGGTCGTCGACGGCTCCCGCGACGACGCCTGCACGTACTGCGAGTACAAGCCGGACGAGGCCAAGAAGCTGCTCGCCGAGTCGGGCTTCGACGCGACCAAGCCGGTCGACCTGTGGTTCAACGCCGGTGCCGGCCACGACGAGTGGGTCCAGGCCGTGGGCAACCAGCTGCGCGACAACCTGGGCATCACCTACAAGCTCCAGGGCGGCCTGCAGTTCGCCGAGTACCTCCCCAAGGCCGACGCCAAGGGCTTCACCGGCCCGTTCCGCCTCGGATGGGCGATGGACTACCCGTCCCCGCAGAACTACCTCGAGCCGCTGTACAGCACCTCGGCCATCCCGCCGAACGGCTCGAACACCGCGTTCTACAGCAACCCGGCCTTCGACGACCTGATCAAGAAGG
>JAOPVV010000409.1 GCA_025966005.1 Frankiales bacterium | reverse complement strand
CTCGGCCGTGTCGGAGATCGACCAGCGCATCTTGCCGATGCCGCCCTCGTACATCAGGTCGACGATCAGCTTGAGCTCGTGCAGGCACTCGAAGTAGGCGACCTCGGGCTGGTAGCCCGCCTCGGTGAGGACCTCGAAGCCGGCCATGACCAGCGCGCTGGCACCGCCGCAGAGCACGGCCTGCTCGCCGAACAGGTCGGTCTCGGTCTCCTCCGTGAAGGTGGTCTTCAGCACGCCGGCCTTGGTGCCGCCGATGCCCTTGGCGTAGGACAGCGCCAGCGCGAGCGCCTGGCCCGAGGCGTCCTGCTCGACCGCGACCAGGCACGGCACGCCGCGACCGTCGACGAACTGGCGGCGCACGAGGTGGCCGGGGCCCTTCGGGGCGACCATGGCGACGTCGACGCCGGCCGGCGGGGTGATCAGGCCGAAGCGGATGTTGAGGCCGTGGCCGAAGAACAGCGCGTCGCCGTCCTTGAGGTTCGGGGCGACGTCGGCCTCGTACAGCTTCCGCTGCACGGTGTCGGGCGCCAGGATCATGATGACGTCGGCCTCGGCCGCCGCCTCCACAGGCGTGACGACCCGCAGGCCCTCGGCCTCGGCCTTGGCGCGGCTCTTGCTGCCCTCGGGCAGGCCGACGCGGACGTCGACGCCGGAGTCGCGCAGCGACAGCGCGTGCGCGTGCCCCTGGGAGCCGTAGCCGAGCACGGCCACCTTCTTGGACGCGATGAGGCCGAGGTCGGCGTCGTCGTCGTAGTAGATCTCGGCCATGGTGCGGGGGTTCTCCTCGGTGGTGGGGTGGGGCATGGGGCAGGACTAGGAAGCGGACCGGAGCCGGGGCTCCGCGCCGGTCATGGAGCGCGAGCCGCGGCCGACGGCGACCATGCCGGACTGCACCATCTCGCGGATGCCGAACGGCTCGAGCACCCGCAGCAGCGCCGCGAGCTTCTCGACGGTGCCGGTCGCCTCGATCGTCACGGCGTCGGGGGCGACGTCGACGACCTTGGCGCGGAACAGCTGGACGGTCTCGAGCACGTGGCTGCGGGTCGCGAGGTCGGCCTTGACCTTCACCAGCAGCAGCTCGCGCTGGACGCTGGCGGCCCGGTCGAGCTCGACGATCTTCAGCACGTTGACCAGCTTGTTGAGCTGCTTGGTCACCTGCTCGAGCGGCAGGTCGTCGACGGCGACCACGATCGTCATGCGGCTGATCGACGGGTGCTCGGTCGGGCCGACGGCGAGCGACTCGATATTGAAGCCGCGCCGGCTGAACAGCGCAGCGACGCGGGCGAGCACACCGGGCTTGTCCTCGACGAGGACGGACAGGGTGTGGCGGGTCTGGGCCATCAGCAGGTCTCCGTACGGGTCGTCGCGCGGGCGTCAGACATCGGTGGCGTCCCAGACGGGACGGGTGTCGCGGGCAGCGAGGATCTCGTCGTTGCTGGTGCCGGCGGCGACCATCGGCCAGACCATGGCGTCCTCGCCGACGACGAAGTCGATCACGACGGGCATGTCGTCGACGGACATGGCCTTCTCGATGGTCGCGTCGACGTCGTCCTTCGAGTCGCAGCGCAGGCCGACGCAGCCCATCGCGTCGGCGAGCTTGACGAAGTCGGGGATCCGCTTGGAGTCGAGCTTGGTGTTGGAGTAGCGGCTGTCGTAGAACAGCGTCTGCCACTGGCGCACCATGCCCAGGTTGCCGTTGTTGATGATGGCGACCTTGATGGGGATGCCCTCGATCGCGCAGGTGACCAGCTCCTGGTTGGTCATCTGGAAGCAGCCGTCGCCGTCGATCGCCCAGACGGTCGCCTCCGGCCGGCCGACCTTCGCGCCCATCGCTGCGGGCACCGCGTAGCCCATGGTGCCGGCGCCCCCGGAGTTCAGCCAGGTGTAGGGGTTCTCGTAGGAGATGAACTGGCTGGCCCACATCTGGTGCTGGCCGACACCGCTGACGTAGATGGCCTCCGGGCCGACGACCTGGCCCAGCCTGGTGATGACGTGCTGCGGGGCGAGCGAGCCGTCGGTCGGCTCCTCGTAGCCCAGCGGGTAGGTCTCCCGCCAGCTGTTCACCTGCTTCCACCAGCCGGTGAGGTCGGCGCGGGTGCCGGTGTCGTAGAGCTCCTTCACCGCGACGACCAGGTCGGCGATCGTCTCGCGGCAGTCGCCGACGATCGGGACGTCCGCGGTGCGGTTCTTGCCGATCTCGGCCGGGTCGATGTCGGCGTGGATGACGGCCGCACCGGGCGCGAACGAGTCGAGCTTGCCGGTGACGCGGTCGTCGAAGCGGGCACCGAGGCAGATGAGCAGGTCGGACTTCTGCAGGGCGGTCACCGCGGCGACCGTGCCGTGCATGCCCGGCATCCCGAGGTGCTGGGTGTGGCTGTCGGGGAACGCCCCGCGGGCCATCAGGGTGGTGACGACCGGGATGCCGGTGAGCTCGGCCAGCACGGCGAGCTCGGCGGCGGCGCGGGCCTTGAGGACACCGCCGCCGACGTACAGGACCGGGCGCTGGGCGCCGGCGATCAGCCGCGCGGCCTCGCGCACCTGCTTGGCGTGCGGGCGGGTCGTCGGGTGGTAGCCGGGCAGGTCGAGCACCGGGGGCCAGGAGAAGTTGCCCTGCGCCTGCAGGACGTCCTTGGGCAGGTCGACCAGGACCGGGCCGGGGCGCCCGGTGCTCGCCAGGTGGAAGGCCTCGGCGATCACGCGCGGGATGTCGTCGGCGTGCGTGACCAGGAAGTTGTGCTTGGTGATCGGCATCGTGATGCCGACGATGTCGGCCTCCTGGAAGGCGTCCGTGCCGATGGCCGCGCTCGGCACCTGGCCGGTGATCGCGACCAGCGGGACGCTGTCCATGTAGGCGTCCGCGATGGGCGTGACGAGGTTGGTGGCGCCCGGTCCGCTGGTGGCCATGCAGACGCCGACCTTGCCGGTGGCCTGCGCGTAGCCCTCGGCCGCGTGCCCGCCGCCCTGCTCGTGGCGCACGAGGATGTGCCGCAGCCGCTTGCTGTCGAAGATCGGGTCGTAGGCCGGCAGGATCGCGCCACCGGGGATGCCGAAGACGACCTCGGCGCCGACGTTCTCGAGCGAGCGGACGAGCGACTGGGCTCCGGTGAGGCTCTCGTTCTGGGCGTCCATCTGACTTCTTCCTCAGTGGCGTGCAGGGTGCGTGCGGGCGTGCTCCGGGCAAAAAAAGACCCCTCGCGCCTGGGGCACGGAGGGGTGAGCGCGGCTGCCGGGGTGCGGCAGGCGCGCTAGGGAACTACGAGGAGGTCGAGCACGGGACAAGAGTGCGCCAGCGGCGACACCGATGTCAAGGAAGGTGGGACGGTCGTCCCAAGGAGTGGGACGATCTGTCCAGGGCACGGGCTGCGCCGGGCCCCCGGGAGGACCTTCCGCGGTCGACGCTCCCGGCCTACGCTGCGGCTGTGGAGTTCCGGCTCCTCGGCCCTGTCGAGGTGGTCCGCGACGGGCACCCGCTCCCCCTGGGTGGCCG
>JAOPVV010000244.1 GCA_025966005.1 Frankiales bacterium | reverse complement strand
GGTGCTGGCCGAGCGCACCCGCCGCGAGAGCGCCCGCCTTGCCGGCCCGGTCAAGCCGTCGGCCCCGCCCCCGGCCCTGTCAGCGTCCCCGGCTCAGGCCCCGACAGCGGCCCCGGCGACGGAGCCGCCCCCGACGGCTGCGTCGACCGGTCCCGGCGGGTTCGCCCCACCGGCCTGACCGGCCCGGCCACCACCACCAACACCACCACCAGCGCCCACCACCAGCGCCCAGCGCCGTCGCCCGCCCACGCCACCGCCCCTTCCACGGAACGAGAGCCCGTGCCCAGCCAGCCGTCCGACCCGACGAGCGCCGACCCGCTCGCGTACTTCACCCGCGTCACGGAGCGGACCTACCGCCCGACCCGGTACACCGCCGGTGCGTGGTCGACGACCGAGCAGCACATCAGCCCGCTCCTCGGCCTCGTCGTCCACGCCGTCGAGCAGGCCGTGACGGGCACCGACGACGGCAAGGTCGTCAGCCGCCTGACGTTCGACATCCTCGGGCCGGTGGCGATCGCGCCGTTCGACGTGGACGTCACCGTCGTGCGGCCCGGCCGCACCGTCGAGCTCGTCGAGGCCACTGTGACCTCGGGCATGCGGGCGGTGCTGCGGGCCCACGTCTGGCGGCTGGCCGGCACCGACACCGGGGCGGTCGCCGGCGGCCGGCCGGAACCGGTCCCGGCCGCGGCAGACCTGGCGCCCTGGCCGATGAGCTCGGTCTGGCCGGGCGACTACATCGCCTCGCTCGACGTCCGGCGCACCCCCGGCAGCAGCCCCGGCCGCACGACCGCCTGGGTGTCGACGCCGGTCGAGCTGCTCGCCGGCGAGCCGGTGTCCGCGCTGGCCCGCTTCGTCTCCCTCGTCGACACCGCCAACGGCATCTGCGTCCGCGAGGCGCCCGAGCAGTGGCTGTTCCCGAACGTCGATCTGAGCATCCACCTGCACCGCCAGCCGGTCGCCGGGCCGGTCGGGCTCGACACGACGGTCGTGTTCGGACCGGACGGGCACGGGCTGACCAGCACCGTCCTGCACGACGAGCTGGGCCCGGTCGGGCAGGCCGCCCAGGTCCTCACCCTGCGTCCGCGCCCCGGTCGGCCCGCGGCAGCCGGCTGACCGCCCCCGCACCTCGCACGTCGGCGCCCTTGACGGGACCGGCCACGGACGGCTGCCCTGCACCCTCGGTCCCCCCGGACCAAGAAGACCGTTCTCCACACGCGCCCGCCGACCCTGGTCGGCGTCTGTGTTCGAACGTACGATCGAACCATGACGACGACGGCGGAGGCGGATCCGATGGCGGTCTTCGCGACCCGCCTGGCGCTTCGAGCTCGGGATGCTCGCCGAGTCGACTCGTGTCGTCGCTCGTGGGTACGCCGCCGACGCCTTCCTGCTCGTGTCCCTGGCAGCGCAGGTGCCGGAGTCGGTCGGCGCCCGCGACGGCGCACTGCCCTGGCAGTCCTTCCTGCGCGAGGTGGCGATCGCGCGCGGCGTCCAGGAGCGTGCGGCAGCCCACCAGGTCGCCCTCGCGACGGTCCTGGTCCGCAGCGCCCCGCGCACGCTCGAACTACTGGCCTGCGGCGCCGTCACCGTCAACCGCGCCACCGCACTGCTCGAGGAGCTGCTGGGCACCGACGACGACGTGGCGCTCGCGGTCGACCGCGTGCTGTCGTCGAGGATCCCCACGATGGCCCCCGAGCGCATCCGTCGGGCAGCCCGTCGTGAGATCGACCGGCTGGACGCCGGTGCCGCCACCGAGAGGGCGTCCAAGGCGGCCGCCGGCCGCGGCGTCCGCTTCGGCAGCGAGCGCGACGGCCAGGCCTCCGCGATCGTCACGGGCCCGGCCATCCCCCTGACCCGCTGGTACACCGCGCTCAGCGAGGCCGCGCGCGCCCAGCAGATCGCCGGCGACCCGCGCGGCCTCGACGCCCTGCGGTTCGACCTCCTGGTCGCGGGCTTCACCTGTGCGGCGGACTCCCCGACCCCGCGCCCAGTCCCGGCGCCGGCCGCCTCTGGTGCAGCGCCGTCGCCGGGCTCCACACGGGTACCCGAGGCGCTGCTGTCGCCGGCCGAGCTGGCCGGGAGGGCCGAGCCGCTCGAGCCGACCGGCGTCACCGAGTCGCTCGAGCCGGCCGACCTGGCTGAGCCGACCGACCGACCACGCAGCCCGAGGACGACCGAGCACCCGTCGATGCGCCCCCCAGGTGCGAGCTGGCCGACCGGACTGAGGCCGACGTCGTCGTCGCCGACGCCCGCGCTGAAGCGGCCGCTCTCCTGCACCGGGCACACGCTCAGGCCGAGCGGGTGCTCGACGCCGCGCACACGGCTGAGGCGGAGGCGCTCGACCGGGTCCGGGCCGCTCGCGCCGAGGTCGACCGGCTCACCGCCCAGGCGGTGCGCGACCGCCTCACCGCCAGCCAGCTCACCCAGCAGGACGGACGGCAGATGCGACCCGTGCAGCTGCTCGTGCACGTCCCGGTCACCACCCTGCTCGGGCTCGCGAACGAGCCCGGGTGGCTCGAGGGCTACGGCTGGATCGGTGCGCCGCAGTGCCGCCAGCTCCTGCCGTCCCCCGAGCTGCGCCAGGTCTGCACGCCAGCAGCGGTCAGGTGGTGGACCTGGCGCCCCGCGCCGAACGCCCGCCGCCGACCCCCGAGGGCGCCCGGCAGTCCCTGCTGGAGATGGCGACACGGCCCTTCGACATCACGGAAGTCTCCTGGCGGACCTTCGAGCAGCACGATCCTCCTGCCTCGCTGTCCGAGCTGGTCCGCACGCGGGACCGCTACTGCGACGGTCCGCTCGGGACGCCGGTGTCGGCTGCTCGCAGCGACCTCGACCACGGGCAGGCGTGGCCCGAGGGTCCGAGCGCCGCGTGGAACCTCGCGGCCCGGGCGCGCCGGACGCACCGCTTCAAGCACGGCGGCTGGATCCCGATCCGCACCGTCGAGACCACCCTGTGGACCACACCCGCCGGGCAGCTCGTCGAGGCACCGCACCACCGACAGCCGGCGGAGCCGGTCGACGCCGGCGCCGCCTGCCCGACCCGGGCGCCCTCCACGAGCTCGAGGGCGAGCTGCTCCGTCCCCGCTCGGGCGAGTAGCCCGGACGTCGACGACTCCGTTCGTCCTCGACGGTCGCGTGCTCGTCGCCCGTCCTGGGACGCTGCCTGCTCGCCACCATGGACCCGTTCGTGCAGACCGACCGCCTCGCGCTCCGACGCTTCACTGCGCAGGACGCGGACCTGCTGATCGAGCTGGACAGCGGCCCAGCGGTGATGCGCTTCCTGACCGGAGGGCAGCCGACCGAGCCAGCGGCCGCCGTCCGCGAGCGCGTCCCGCCGCGCGTGCTCGCCACCTACGACATGTGGGACGGCCGCTTCGGGCTGTTCGCGGCGTACGCGACGGACAGCGGTGCCTTCATCGGCTGGTTCCAGCTGCGTCCCGAGCCGGGGGGTCCGCCGGACGAGATCGAGCTCGGGTACCGGCTGCGCCAGGACGCGTGGGGCAACGGGTACGCAACCGAAGGCTCCCGGGCCCTGCTGGGCAAGGCGCTCTCGGAGCTCGACGTGCGCGTGGTCTGCGGCGCGACCTTGTCCGTGAACGTGGCTTCCCAGAAGGTGATGGAGAGAGCCGGCATGACGGTCGCGGAAGCACTTCCACTCCAGAGGACATGCAGCTGGTCGAGGGCTCTGAACCCGGCGGCTTCCCGGTACGGGATCACCAGGGAGCAGTGGGAGCAGCGGTGATCGGTTCCCCGGTCTCTGGGCGCCCGTCTCGGGACGACGTCCGCCGCCCGTGACCATGCCCGGATGCGGGACTCAGCGGAGCCTGAGCCGCCCCGCGCCGGACGGGTTGGCGAGCAGGTGCAGCCGGTCCGCGTCCTCGGGGTCGAGGTAGGTCCGCGGCTCGTCGCCCGGTTGGCTCTCCACCTGCTCTGCGACGGGCACGTGGACGGCGTCGAGCTGCTCCAGCGGCACGGCGAAGCGCGTCATGCCGTCATCATGCGGGCGTCCGGGCGGCCTGGCCAGCGCCCTCGGCACGGCCGACGGGCCCGCCCCCGCAGTGCGGTGACGGGCCCGTCGGGGTCGTGCTGGACGATCTAGTAGCGGTACATCTCGCTCTTGTACGGGCCCTCGACGTCGACGCCGATGTACTCCGCCTGGTCCTTGCGGAGCTTGGTCAGCTTGACGTTCAGCGCGTCGAGGTGCAGGCGCGCGACCTTCTCGTCGAGGTGCTTGGGCAGGACGTACACGCCCAGCGGGTAGTCCTCGGTCTTCTGGAACAGCTCGATCTGCGCGAGCACCTGGTTGGTGAACGACGCGCTCATGACGAACGACGGGTGACCGGTCGCGTTGCCGAGGTTCAGCAGGCGCCCCTCGCTGAGCAGGATGATCGAGTGGCCGTCCGGGAAGACCCACTCGTCGACCTGCGGCTTGATGTTGTTGCGCGTGATGCCCTCGAGCCGCTGCAGGCCGGCGATGTCGATCTCGTTGTCGAAGTGGCCGATGTTGCCGACGATCGCCTGGTGCTTCATCCGGGCCATGTCCGGCGCCATGATGATGTCCTTGTTGCCGGTCGCGGTGATGAACACGTCGGCGGTCTCGATGACGTCCTCGAGGGTCGCGACCTGGAAGCCCTCCATGGCGGCCTGGAGCGCGCAGATCGGGTCGACCTCGGTGACGATGACGCGGGCGCCCTGGGCGCGCAGCGACTCGGCCGAGCCCTTGCCGACGTCGCCGTAGCCGAAGACGACGCAGGTCTTGCCGGCGAGCATGACGTCGGTCGCGCGGAAGATGCCGTCGACGAGCGAGTGGCGGCAGCCGTAGAGGTTGTCGAACTTGCTCTTGGTGACGGAGTCGTTGACGTTGATCGCCGGGAAGAGCAGCTCGCCGGCCTTGTGGAACTCGTACAGGCGCATGACACCGGTGGTCGTCTCCTCGGAGACGCCCTTGATGCCGTCGGCGATCTTGGTGAAGCGCTGCGGGTCCTCGGCGAGCGAGCGGCGCAGGGTGTCGAGGATGACCGCGTACTCCTCGGAGTCGGTCGGGTCGGTGCTGGGCACCACGCCGGCCTTCTCGAACTGCACGCCCTTGTGGACCAGCAGGGTGACGTCGCCACCGTCGTCGAGGATCATGTTCGGGCCACCGCCGTCGGGCCACGCCACGACCTGCTCGGTGCACCACCAGTACTCGGGCAGGGTCTCGCCCTTCCAGGCGAAGACCGGCACGCCGGCCGGGCTGTCGACGGTGCCGTCGGGGCCGACGGCGACGGCCGCGGCGGCGTGGTCCTGGGTCGAGAAGATGTTGCAGCTGACCCAGCGGACCTGGGCGCCGAGCTCGACGAGCGTCTCGATGAGCACGGCGGTCTGGATGGTCATGTGGAGCGAGCCGGTGATGCGCGCGCCGGTCAGCGGCTTGCTGGGACCGAACTCCTCGCGCATGGCCATCAGGCCGGGCATCTCGTGCTCGGCGAGGCGGATCTCCTTGCGGCCGAACTCGGCGAGGGAGAGGTCAGCGACCTTGAAGTCCTGCGTCATGGGGTTCCTTGTCTCAAGAGGGTCAGTGCTGAGGAGCTCAGTGCTGGAGGAGCTGCTGGTGCTTGTCCTGCTCGAAGGCGAGCCAGTCGCCGTCGGGCATCTCGCCGTCGGCGCCGGTCGTCGGGCGGCGGGGCTCCGCCTCGAACCACTCGTCGAGGGCCTCGGCCAGCTCCGGCTCGCGGCGCAGCCGCAGGGCGAAGCCGACGTCACCGAGCTCGACGCCGTGCTGCTCGAGCAGCGAGCGCAGGGTGCGCAGCCGCTGGAGCTGCGCGGGGCCGTACAGCCGGTAGCCCGCCGCGGACCGGGGCGACTCCACGAGACCGAGCTGCTCGACGTAGCGCAGCATCCGCGGCGACCACCCGGTCGTGGTCGCCGCCTCGTTGATCGTCAGGGTCGCCATCGCGGCGAACTCTAACAGAGTCGTGTCAAGGTGACCAGTCAGCTCGCCATGAACCCGGTCACGGGCGTGTCAAGGTCGACGAGGCGCCGCTCCCCCGTCGCCAGGTCCGCCACCTCGTAGCCGCGCTCCCGCGCCCGGGTCCACTGCTCGTCGACCAGCCGGGTCGCCAGCACCGGCTCGGTGACCATGAGCAGCCGCACCCGCCGCGACGCGCCGACGGCCAGCTCGAGCCGCGACCCGAGCACCGCGTCGAAGGCCGGGCTCGGTCCGGTGAGCCCGTCGGCGACGGCCTCGTGCTCGTCGTCGCCGCGCCGCCACAGCACGTCCGGCCCGACGGTCCCGGCCCGCAGCACCCAGCCGGACGCCTCGGCGTGCAGCCGCACCTCGTCGTGGACGGTCAGCACCAGCCGCGCGACGAGCTGCTCGCCGACGTGCCGGGTCGCGGCGTACGTCCGGCCGTCCCAGGTCCAGCGCTCGACGACGCCGCCGAGTTCGCAGGAGCCGGACCTCACGCCTGCCAGCTGGACAGGTAGCGCGCCTGCGTCGGGCTGAGCCGGTCGAGCCGCACGCCGAGCGCCGCCAGCTTGGTGCGGGCGACCTCGTCGTCGATCGCGGCCGGCACCTCGTGCACGCCCGGCACCAGCGACGCGCCCGCGAGCCACTCGACCGTCAGCGCCTGCACGGCGAAGGAGATGTCCATGACCGAGGCCGGGTGTCCCTCCCCGGCCGCCAGGTTCGCCAGCCGGCCCTCGGCCAGCAGCAGCAGCCGCCGGCCGTCCGGCAGCTCGTAGGCGTCGACGTGCGGACGGACCCGGCGGTGCACCTCGACCGACGCCCGCTCGAGCCCGACGACGTCGACCTCGACGTCGAAGTGGCCGGCGTTGGCGAGCACCGCGCCGTCCTTCATGACCACGAAGTGCTCGGCGGTGAGCACGTCGCGGTTGCCGGTCGTGGTGAGGAAGACGTCTCCGAGCGGGGCCGCCTCGGCCATCGGGAGCACCCGGTGCCCGTCGAGCACCGCCTCGAGCGCCCGCGACGGCTCCACCTCCGTGACGACGACGGACGCGCCCAGACCGCGCGCGCGCGAGGCGATCCCGCTGCCGCACCAGCCGTAGCCGGCGACGACGACCGTCGTGCCCGCGACCAGGACCCCGGTGGCGCGCATGACGGCGTCCAGGGTCGACTGGCCGGTGCCGTGCCGGTTGGCCACGAGCAGCTGCATGGGGGTGTCGTTGACCGCGGCCATCGGCAGCCGCAGCGCGCCGTCCGCCGCCATCTGCCGCAGCCGCAGGACGCCGGTCGAGGTCTGCTCGCCGCCGGCCCGGACGCCGGCGAGCAGGTCGGTGCGGGTGGTGTGCAGGACGTTGACGAGGTCGCAGCCGTCGTCGAGGAGCAGGTGCGGACGGCTGTCCAGCGCGCCCGTCAGGTGGGCGGCGTAGCCGGTGCGGTCGACGCCGTGCCGCGCGTGGACCCCGATGCCGTCGTCGGCGACCAGCGTCGCGGCGACGTCGTCCTGCGTCGACAGCGGGTTCGACGCCGCGAGGTGCAGCTGGGCGCCGCCGGCCACCAGGGTCCGGGCGAGCGCCGCGGTCTCGGGCGTCAGGTGCAGGCAGGCGGCGACCCGCACGCCCGACAGCGGGCAGTCCGTGGCGAAGCGCTCGCGCAGCAGTCCGAGCACGGGCATCGACCGCTCGGCGAACTCCACCCGGCGCCGCCCCTGCTCGGCCAGGCCCAGGTCGGCGACGTCGTGGGGCGGGAGGGTCACGACCCCGATGGTGTCAGGCGCGGACGGCGGTCAGGCGTACGGTCCGGCCATGGACATCCCTGACGTCATCCACGGCGCTCCCGGCTTCGTCGGCACGCTCGGCGCCCGGGTGCTGTCGACCCAGCCGATGCTGCTGCGGGTGTTCGGCGACCTCGTGGAGGCGGGCGCCGTGCCGCTGGCGAAGAAGGCCGAGATCGAGTACGTCGCGCTCGCCACCGGGCCGCTGCTGGCGGCCGCGACCCTGGTCGGCGACGAGGCGGGTGCCCGGAAGTCGCTGGCCGTCCGGGGGCGCGCGAGCGACCCCGTGCAGACCTCGGTCGGCACGTACGTGATGTCGCTGCTGCAGGGCACCCGCCGACGACCTGACGGTCGCTCCCGGCGGGCGGCTACGGGTAGCGCAGCAGCCGCGAGGTCGTGACCGGTTCCTCGTGACGCGGCTCGGCGTGCGGGGGCAGGTGCACCTCAGACCGGGTGCAGTGGTCGTCGTGGGCGTGCGCCTCCAACTCGCTCTGGAAGCGGAAGCGCAGGGCGCAGACGGGGCACTGGACGACCGACACGGGCCACCTCCTCGAAGGGCGCTCCCAGTGTGCGTCAGCCGGGGACGTCGGTAAAGCGACCGGCCCGGCTCAGGCTCCGCGGGTCAGCCGGCGCTTGAGCGCGGTGATGGTGTCGACGGGCGTGGGGTCGGTGCCGTGCAGCAGGGCGAGGTAGGCGCTGGCCCAGTCGGTGACCCCGATCAGCGAGGCGAGCCGGGCGAACGAGCTGGCGCCCTGCGCACGCAGCTCGACGACGGCCAGGTCGCGCTGGCGGGCGAGCTCGGCGCTGACGTCCGCGCGCACGGCCACCTGCGGGTGCTCCTCGCTGTCGCGCAGCAGGACGAGCGCCAGCCCGCTCTCCTGCTCCTCGTCGTCGCCCCGGTCGCGGAAGAAGTCGTCGGCATCGCGAGCCCCGTCGGAGCGCTGCGGCGCGGACGGGCGGTCGAAGGCGACGACCTGGTTGTGGTTCGCCTCCGGCAGCGCACCCCAGGTCGCCGGCAGCTGGGCGTTCTCGTTGAGCTGGCAGGCGAAGCGGTAGGCCGCCGTGCCCGCGAGCGGCGTGGTGCCCCACACCACCGGCAGGACGCCGTCGAGCTCGAGCGCGAGGCGCTTGGCCGGGTTGACGACGACCTCGGCGTCGACGCGGCAGCGGTCGGCGAGCGCCTCGAGCACCGCAGCGGCCTCCTCGACCACCTCGGGCGGCGCGTGCAGCAAACCGAGCGCGTGGCCGGCGACGACGAGCGGCGTCGACAGCGCCCACACGCTGGCCCGCGGCTGGCGGCCCTGTGTCACGGGCACGAACACCGCCCGGCCGCGCTGGCCGAGGTCGTCGAGGGGCGAGCCGGTCTGACCGACCACCAGCAGGCGGCAGCCGCGGCGGACCGCCTCCTCGAGCGCCGAGAGGGTCTCCTCGGTCGAGCCGGAGCAGCTGACGGCGACCACGAGGTCCATCGAGCCGACCCACGCCGGCAGGCCGTAGCCGCGGTGCGTGACGATCGGCACGGGGGTCGCCTGGCCGGCGACCGCAGCGAGGACGTCGCCGGCGATCCCGGACCCGCCCATGCCGCAGACGACGACGGCGCGCGGCCGCCCGTCGTCGGCGAGCCGGGCGACGCCGGCCTCGGTCGCGAGGACCGCGGCCTCCCGGACCTGCGCGGCGCCGGAGGCGATGGCGCGCAGCATGGCTGCGGGGTCGCCGGCCTCGAGCTGTGAGACGTCGTCCAGCACCGCGTCCGGGACCGGCATCACGCCGGCTTGCGGGCCTCGTCGGCGAGCAGCACCGGGATGTCGTCACGGACCGGGTAGGCCAGGCCGCAACCGGTGCAGACCAGCTCCTCGGCGGCCTCGTCGGCGCGCAGCGCGGCCAGGCACGCCGGGCAGGCCAGGATGTCGAGCAGGGCAGCGTCGAGCTTCATGGCCGTGACTCTAGCCAGGATCAGGCGCGGATCAGCCCGAGCACCTCGTCGCGCAGCCGCCTCATCGTCGCGGCGTCCGGCGCCTCGACGTTCAGGCGCAGCAGCGGCTCGGTGTTGGAGGCCCGGACGTTGAACCACCAGCCGTCCTGCGAGCGCACCGTCAGGCCGTCGAGCTCGTCCTGCTCGAGGTCGCTGTACTTCGCGGCAAGCTCCGCGACCTTGGCGCCCTGGTCGGCGACGGTCGAGTTGATCTCACCGCTCACGACGTAGCGGTCGTACTCCGCGAGCAGCGCCGACAGGGTGCCGTCCTGGGTGCCCAGCGCGGCCAGGCAGTGCAGCGCCGCGAGCATGCCGGAGTCGGCGTTCCAGAACTCGGAGAAGTAGAAGTGACCGGAGTGCTCGCCACCGAACACCGCTGACGTGCGGGCCATCTCGGCCTTGATGAAGGAGTGGCCGACCCGGGTGCGGACGGCAGTGCCGCCGTTCTCGGCGATGACCTCGGGGACGACCTGCGAGGTGATCAGGTTGTGGATCACCGTCGCGCCCGGGTGCTTGGCCAGCTCGCGGGCGGCGATCAGCGCGGTGAGCAGCGACGGGCTGACCAGCTCACCGCGCTCGTCGACGACGAAGCAGCGGTCGGCGTCGCCGTCGAAGGCCAGCCCGACGTCGGCGCCGACCCGGCGGACCGCGGCCTGCAGGTCGACCAGGTTGGCCGGGTCGATCGGGTTCGCCTCGTGGTTCGGGAAGCTGCCGTCGAGCTCGAAGAACAGCTCGGTGGTCTCGAGCGGCAGCCCCGCGAACACGGCCGGCACGGTGTGGCCGCCCATTCCGTTGCCGGCGTCGACGACGACCTTCAGCGGGCGGACGCCCTCGATGCCGGGGACGAGCTGCTTCATGTACGCCGCGTAGCCGGCGAGGACGTCCTGCTGCGAGACCGTGCCGCGCGGCCCGTCGAAGGCGGGCAGGCCGTCCTCGAGGTAGCGCTCGGCGTCCTCGCGCACCTGGCGCAGGCCGGTGTCCTGCCCCACCGGGCGGGCCCCGGACAGGCAGAGCTTGATGCCGTTGTAGACCGCCGGGTTGTGGCTGGCGGTGAACATCGCGCCGGGCAGGTCCATCGTGCCGGCGGCGTAGTAGAGCAGGTCGGTCGAGCCCAGCCCCGCGTCGACGACGTCGACGCCCTGGCTGGTCACGCCGTCCGCGAAGGCCGCGGCCAGCTCGACACCGCTCTCGCGCATGTCGCGGGCAGTGACGATCGTCGGGCCGCCGGCGAGGCGGGCGAAGGCCGCGCCGAGGGCGCGCGCCACGTCGGTGTCGAGCTCGCTGGGCACCAGCCCGCGGACGTCGTAGGCCTTGACGATGGTCGAGAGGTCGCGGGTCACCCCGCAACCCTAGTGACGGGTCAGGCGGCCTTCGCGACCTTGTGCTTCTGCGCCTTGATGAGCACCGTCGCCACGTCGAGCTGGTGGCCGCCCTGGGTCCAGGTCCTCTGCTCGCAGGTGTGGCACGACGTGAACGCGACGGGTGTGCCGTCGGTCAGGGTCATGGAGATCGACGTGCAGCGCGTCCCGGAGCAGCTGGCGCAGACGGCGAGCTGGCGGGTGGGGGTGGTCACGAGCGACATCGGAGGCTCCTGCGTGGCAGTACGGGGAAGGACGTACCGCGTGCTTCGGTCGCAGGGCGGCGAACCCTTGAGAACCCGGCGTGTCGGGCAGGAACCGGACGTTCCGCCCTACCGGGCCCAGAGCCGTCAGCTCGGGGTGGGCAGCGCCCTGAGGTGCCCGCGCCGACCGGTGCTCGGCTCCCGGCCGTTGACGCCGCCGCCGGCGGGCCGGGCGGCCTCGCGCACGGCGTCGGCCAGCGCCTCGAGGTCGTCGCTGCTGCGGGCGCGCACGACGTCGCCGCGGTCGCTCTGGTGGCGCACGACCTCCCAGCCCAGCGGGGCCGTCAGACGGGTGGCGTGCTCCTCGCACAGGTCGTAGCAGTGCGGCTCGGCGTGGACCGCGAGGGGTCCGACGACGGCCGCGCGGTCGGCGTAGACGTAGGTCAGCGTCGCGACGGCGGGGCGTGCGCAGGCCGTGCGGGAGCAGCGTCGACCGGGGCTCATGACCGCACCCGCGTCCGCTCGTCCGTCACGGGGCACTGCCCGCATGCTCCGCTCACAGGTCGGGACGGTAGCCGCACCGCCGCCCGGCGACCAGCGACGCGCCGGGCCGGCGTTCGCGGCTGCCGCTCGCACGCCTGCCGCTCCCCTACCCTCTGGCCCGTGGACACGGCCCCTGCCGAGCGCGGCCCCGACCGACCCGTACCGGTGCGCCCCGCCGCGCGACGGCGCCGCGACCGGCACGGCAGGGGCCTGCGCGGACCGCTGGTGCCGCAGTCGGTCACCGTGGGCGGCAAGCAGGTCCGGGTACCGGTCTCGCAAACCCGCGGGCAGCGCTTCGACGACATGGTGCTGGACGCCGTCGAGGACCTCGAGCAGCGCTGGGCGCGCGAGCTGGAGGGCGTGGAGTTCGCCGTCGAGGACGTCCCGGCCGTCCCGTTCGGCGTCGACCCCGCTCGCGACGAGGACGTCATCGCCGACGAGACCGCCGGTGGCGCCGTGCCTCTCGGCCGGCTGCTCCCCGCCGGGGTCGACGACCAGGGCCGCCCGACGGCGCCGCGGGTGGTGGTCTACCGGCGGCCGCTCGAGGCCCGCGCCGCCGACCGCCTCGACCTCGCCGACCTGGTCCACGACGTCGTGGTCGACCAGGTCGCGCGGCTGCTGCACCTCGACCCCGACGAGGTCGACCCGCCGC
>JAOPVV010000204.1 GCA_025966005.1 Frankiales bacterium | reverse complement strand
TCAACTTCGGTGCGTTCGTCGACCTCGGCGGCGTCGACGGTCTGGTGCACGTCTCCGAGCTGTCCTGGAAGCACATCGACCACCCGTCCGAGGTCGTCGAGGTCGGCCAGGAGGTCACCGTCGAGGTCCTGGACGTCGACATGGACCGCGAGCGTGTCTCGCTGTCGCTCAAGGCGACGCAGGAGGACCCGTGGCAGCAGTTCGCCCGGACCCACGCCATCGCCCAGGTCGTGCCGGGCAAGGTCACCAAGCTCGTCCCGGTCGGTGCGTTCGTGCGCGTCGACGAGGGCATCGAGGGCCTGGTCCACATCTCCGAGCTGGCCGAGCGCCACGTCGAGATCCCGGAGCAGGTCGTCAACGTCGGTGACGAGCTGCTGGTCAAGGTCATCGACATCGACCTCGAGCGCCGCCGCATCAGCCTGTCGCTGAAGCAGGCCAACGAGACCGGTGTCGGCGGCGAGGCCGTGTTCGACCCCGCGCAGTACGGCATGGCGGCGTCCTACGACGCGACCGGCGAGTACATCTACCCCGAGGGCTTCGACCCCGCGACGGGTGAGTGGCTGCCGGGCCACGAGGAGGCCCGCGACCTCTGGGAGAAGAAGTACGCCGACGCGCAGAAGCGCTTCGAGGCCCACCAGGAGCAGATCAAGCGCATGCAGGCCGCCGACGCCGAGGCGGCCCTGCCGACCTCGTACACGTCGGTCGCCGGCGAGGAGGGCTCCGAGGAGCCCGCCGAGGACGGCGCCCCCGCCGCCCCGCGCCCGGCTCCGGCGGCCTCCGGTGGCACGCTCGCCAGCGACGAGGCCCTGCAGGCGCTGCGCGAGAAGCTGTCCGGCGGGCAGTAATCCCACCAGGTCCACCTCGAGAGCCCCCGCCGGTCCGCCGGTGGGGGCTCTCGCGCGTCCGGACCAGGGGGCCACAGCCGGCTGCGCCGAACGGCCGACCGGTGCGGCCGGTGACGTTGCGCTGCCCGGCGTCAGTGCAGCCCCCGCCCCTCGTCGGCGCGTCGTCGTCGTATCGTGCTCGGAGGCCGCATGGACCGCAGACTCGACCCGAGACCGTCGTCCGGCGGCGACAGCCGGTGGTGCTCCGCGGCAGCACGCCGATCCGCCGGTGCCGACGTCGTCGTGCGATCTGTTGCAGCTCGGAAAGGTCGGCGCGGGAGGCGCCTCCGCCTGGGATCCGCTGATGCAGGCCTACCCCTGCAGGTGTGGCAGTGGGCGGTGGCGGCCTGCGCCGACCCGGCGGACGCCGAGGTCTGCGAGAGGGTCTGGTTGAGACTGGCGCAGAACCTGCCCGGCGGGACACGGGAGCCCTTGCCTCCGTGGCTGCCCGTGCTGTCTGAACCGCCCCGGATTGATGGAGGCCCTGAAGCCACGGGAGAGTGCAGCGTCCCGGGTTTCTGCCGCCTTCATGTGAGTTGCGCCGCCGGTCGGGGCGTAGCGATCTGAAAGTAGTGCGTGTTCTCGTGCTCGACGGGTGGGACGAGGCCGATGCTGTAGTGCAGGCGCCGGTTGCCACCAGTCGACCTACGCCATCGTCGCGAACTCGACGTCGCTGATCCCCTTGACCGGTTTCTTGATGAAGGGTCGGGGCGCATGCACTCGGTCTTGTAGGGCCCGATGAGCGACTCCATGAGCGCGTCGTCGTAGGCGTCCCCGACGCTGCCGATCGACGGCGCGATGGCCTCGCGCCAGGTGCTCGGTGAACTCAGAGCGGTGTCTGACACGCCGGGCCACACCTTCACTCCTGGCCATACCCGGCCCGCGTGCTCGCACCTCGCTCCCGCACCGGAGGGCTCGGCACCGACATGGCCCGGGACTGCGACCGTCCGCCCACCGGGTGGTCCACCGTCTGCATGTCCCAGAGCTCGCCGTCGGCACCGTCACCGACCCCGCAGGAGAACCGACTGTGCGGCACCAGCACGACGAGGCGGAGTCATCCCCTGGCGCCCCGGCGAGCGACCAGCTCCATCAACGCCACCCACAGCCGGTCCACCTGCGGTGCTAGCGCCTCGCGCGGCCCATCATTGCGGATCACGTGCGTGGCGACCGCCAGCTTGTCCGCGAGGGGCGCCTGGGCTGCGATCCGCTGCTGTGCCTCCTGCGGCGACATCCCGCGCAGGCGAACCAGCCGCTCCAGCTGGGTCTCAGGCTCGGCAGCCACGACCACGACGGCGTCGTACATCCCGACAAGGCCGTTCTCGACCAGTAGCGCGACGTCGTGCACCACCACCTCGGCGCCGGCCGCCTCGGCCTCATCGAGCAGCGCGGTCGTCCGCTCCCCCACACGCCAGTGCACGATCGAGTTCAGCCGGGCGAGGTCGTCAGCATTCGCGAACACGCGAGCGCCGAGCGCGGGCCGGTCCACTGTCCCGTCCGGACGCAGCACCTCCGGGCCGAAGGTCGCAATGATCTCGGCCAGCGCCGGCGTGCCCGGCTCCACCACCTCCCGCGCGACGAGGTCCGCGTCGATGACGACCGCACCGAGGTCTGAGAGCATTCGGCTGACCGCCGACTTGCCCGAGCCGATGCCGCCGGTCAGTCCCACGGTGATCACCCGCCGCAGGCTAGCGAGGACGGAAGCCTAGTCGCCGCCGGACCCGTACCTGCTGCCTTCCTGCGCGCGGGGAAAGGGGCAAGTGGCGGCCGGCGAGGGGGCCGCGCGGGCACTCAGCATGCCCGCCGACTTCCTGCTACTGGCAGCCCTCGGATCCGAGAAGTTGACAGTGGGAGTCCGCAGGACGCACTGCGCGGCGAACCTAGGGCCAAGGGATCGACGCCCCGGCGGTGATGGCCGACAAGCGCGCGTTCGCCATCATCGTGGCTCCCAACGACGGGCCGCTCGGGAAGTGGCACCGCAGATGGGGCCGTCGTGGCAAGCAGTTCCGCCGATTCGCGGTCCCGTGGTCGCAGCCGCCGACGGCGGAACCAACGGCAGCCCCGTTGCGGTCACGGGTATCTGCAGCCCCTGTTGGGCCTTCTGTTGCAGGGCGATGGTGTCGAGGCGGTCCCGGTCACCTGTTCCTGGCATGCGGGCGGTGGAAAGGGAGATGGACGTGTCCAGTCGCGTTCAGCGGGCGTCTTCACGAATCACGGGAGTTCCGGTCCAGCACGACCCTGCCGGTGGTCGGGAGGGTCGCTCGGGGCGAGTCGTGAGCGGGCTGTCCGCAAGGGGCTTCGTCGCTTTCCCGGACGCGGCCGCGCTGTTGAGTCAACTCGACGGCAGGAGCGGGGTGGACCGGCGCGAGGACGACCGCCGGGTCACGTTGCGGGCAGGCGCGGCAGCGTTCCAGAACGACCGCTTGGGCGTCCGCGAACTGTGCCACGACCTGCGCCAACCGGTGTCGGCGATCCTGGTCCTGACCGAGGTCATCGCTCAGGAACCGGGGATGACACCCGTCAGCCGCCGGCGCTTGACCGCGCTGCAGGGCGAGGCGCAGTTGCTCCGAGACTTCGTCGAGCACTTCCTGTCCTGCAGCCCCGAGGCGCGGCCGCTCGACCTGGGCGAGCTGGCGACGAACGTCGTCGAGCTGGCGGCCACGACGGCCGCATGCCACCTCGAGGTCCGTGTGCGCGGCGAGGCCACCGTCACAGCCGACCGGGTGATGCTCCACCGGGCCCTGCTGAACCTTGTGGACAACGCCTGTCGCGCCGCGGGTCGGGGGACCGTCCGGGTGTCCGTGGACGTCGAGGACGGGTCGGCGGTCGTGTCCGTCGAGGACAGCGGGCCCGAGCAGGGTCAAGTCATGACGAGGGGCCCGGGACTGGGCCTGTACATCGCCACGACGGTCGTGCATGCGTGTGGCGGGACCCTCGCGAGCAGCGACGGCGAACTGGGGGGCCTGCGCGTGGTACTCGTCCTCCCGAGGTCCGCGTCGCAGGAAGAACCAGGACCTGTTGGCCTGTGAGGGTGCTGCTCTGCGATGACCACACCCTGTTCGCAGAGGCGGTGGGAGCCGTGCTGGCACGACGTGGGGACGACGTGCGAGTCGCGTCCCGTCCGCACGAGGCCGTCGAGCAGGTGACTGACCGGCCGCCGGACGTGTGCGTGATGGACCTCCGCTTCGCCCCGGACGGCGAGGTAGAGGGCCTCGATGCCGCTGCGGCGGTGATGGCGGTGTCGCCCCGGACCCGCGTGCTCGTGCTCACCGGGTGCGCGACGTCGGAGCTGGTCCGCCGGGGGGTCGCTCTGGGCGTGCGGGGCTTCGTGCAGAAGGGCGAGGCCCTGTCGGTCGTCATCGCCGCGGTCGACGCCGTGGCGGACGGAGCCATGTTGGTGCCCCCCCACCTGCTGTACGACCGGCCGCCCTCGACCGCCGGGGAGCGGGACCGCTTCGAGGAGCTGACCCCGCGCGAGCGCGCCGTCCTGGGGGCGCTCATGACAGGCGGGTCGACGGCCGTCATCGCCGACATGCTCGAGATGTCGTACGCGACGGCGCGCACGCACACGCAGAACCTGTACAACAAGCTCGGCGTGCACTCCCGGTTGAGCGCTGTCGCCTACGCGCACCTGCACGGCTTCACCGGGCCGGGCCGAATGCCCCCCACCGCCGGACCGCGCGAGGCCGAGGATTGACCGGGTGGCGCGTATGGACCGGGTGAAGGACGCGGGCGCGGGGCTCGGCGCGGGCACGGACAATCGCGTGCCGGCACGTGCGGGCCGGGTCCTGGTCGCCGTCCGCCAGCGGGCCTTCGCCGAGGCGCTGGTGCAGCTGCTGTCCGTCGAGGACGACCTCGACGTCGTGGGGTGCGTCGACCGCTCAGCCCCCGTAATGGCCTTGATGCGCTCCACCCGACCCGACCTGCTCCTGCTCGACGAGCAGCTAGCGGGTGCGGTCCTGCCGGACCTGGTCCGGGACCTGCTCGCCGTCCTGGCCGGAGTCGGCATCGTGGTGGTGGCCGAGCGGGCCCGCGCCGAAGACGTCGTGCTCGCCCTGCGGGCAGGTGCGCTCGCCTGGGTGCTCAAGGACGGCTCCTCCACCGAACTTGTGGACGCCGCGCGCGCCGTGCGGCTCGGGCGCGCGTGGCTGCCCCCGACGGCACTGCGGGAGGTCCTGGAGCTGCTGTTGCCCAGGCCCGAGCAGCAGCTCGGCGTCCTAGCACCGCTGACCGTCCGCGAGCGGGACGTCCTGACGGCCATGGTGGACGGGCTGGACCAGAACGCCATCGCGGCCCGGCTGCTGATCTCGACCAACACGGTGCGCACACACCGGCGCAACGTACTGGCGAAGCTGGCGGTCCACTCCTCGCTCGAGGCCGTGGCGGTGGGCAGAGGGGCAGGGCTGGCCGCCGCGGTCACACCCGTGCACTGATCCGCCTCACCCGCAAGGCGCGGGCGGGACCCGGCGCCTCCACCGGTCGGCGTAGCGGCGCTCACCCCGGAGCCTGATCCCCTCCTCACCTGCGCTTCCTAGCGTTCAGGCACCGGCCAGAGGGAGTCCACGTGGAGTTCGGCGAGGCGCTGCTGCGACTCAGGACGTGGCTCGTGCCGGTGGTCCTGTGCGTGCTGCTACCGGCGCTGATCGTCCTGGGCCTGAGCGCAGGCCGGCCCACCGACTACGCCGCGTCGGTCCGCATCACGACCTCGGACACCGTCAACAAGTCCAACGTCGAGGCCGAGGCCCGGGTCTCCACGGTGCGGGCCCTCGCGACCACCCCGTCGATCGTGGCGCGCTCGCTCGCCGCGGTGGACGTCGACCGAGACGCGCAGAAGGTGGCAGCGCAGGACGTCACGGTCGAGCTCCTCGGCGTCTCGACGGTGGCGACCATCCAGGTGACTGACCACGACCCGAGGTCGGCCGTGCTGGTCGCCAACGGCCTGGCAGACACCCTCGTCGCGCACCTGACCGGGCTGTCGTGCGATCGCGGCGCCGTTCTCCAGGCCCTGGACGCCGCCATCGACCGGCGCAAGGAGGACCGCATCGCCGTCGAGACCCGCCTCGCGACCCTGGCCGCCGACAACCCGCTGGCCAGCTCCCTGCGGGCTCTCGACGAGGACCTGTCGGCCCAGCTCGCCCGCCTGGAGGTCGAGCGGCTGGACGCCGCGTCACGGACCTGTGGCGCCGGGGTCAGCGTCCTGGACCGCTCGTCGCGCGCACCTGCGGTCCCCAGCACGTTGCCCCACGACTTGGTCCTGGCCGGCCTGCTGGGCCTTGGTCTCGCCGGATCCGGACTGGCCGCCTGGGAGCTGGCCCGCCCGAGCGTCGGGGGACCACTGCAGCTGGCCCGGCTGCTGCGGGCCCCGGTGCTCGGCGTCGTGGGGCGGCGCGCGAGCGGCAGCGAGCGGCGGCGTCGCCAAGCTCTGGTTGTGAGTGTCTGCCTCGCAGCCCGCAAGCACGGCTCCGAGCGGGTCCTGCTGGTGGGCGGTCGTCGCCCCGGGGACCTCGCGCACGTGCTCGAGGCGCTGCGGTCGGCGGACTTGCTCGGCGTGTCCCAGCAGGAGACGTCTCAGCGGCCGGAGCCCCACCCCAGAAAGGCCCCACCCGGCAAGACGGTCGTGCGGATACGGTCGAAGGTGGCGAGCGGTGCGGCCCATCCGGTCGTCATGCCTGCGCCAGCCGCTTCGGCTGTCCAGGACGAGGCTCCGTACGCCCCGCCTGCAGCGGCCCCGCCGCCCTCCGCCGACGCCCTGCCTGTGCCGGTCTTCGCCGTCGCGGACCCCGCCGCACTGCTCGCCAGCGACTGGGCCACGGATCGGACATCAGTGCTCGTCGTCGCTGCGAGCGGCCAGTCGCGCAGTTCGCTGCGCACCGTCGAGGACCTCGTGGCCCTGAGCGGTTGGCCCGTGCTCGGCGGCGTCCTCGTCCGCAGCCGGTGGTCGAGGTGAGGAGCCCCGACCCCCTCGTCCGGGACGGCCAGTCCCGGGACCCCAGCCCCCAGGAGCAGCCCGAGACAGTCCTCGACGTCGAGTCCGTGCCGTTCGCCCACACCGAGATCACGCCGGGCGCCGTCGCCGCTGCCACCCGCGTCCTGCAGTCGGGATGGGTGACGACCGGTCCGGAGGTGCTGGCATTCGAGCGGGAGTTCGGCGCCTGGGTGGAGGCAGAGCACGCCGTGGCTGTGAGCTCCTGCACCGCCGCTCTCGAGCTGGCGCTGCGGGCTCTCGCGCTCCCAGCGGGCAGTCGCGTGCTGATCTCCACGATGACCTTCTGCGGCGCAGCGCACGCCATCGTGCACGCCGGCCTGGTCCCGGTGCTGGCCGACGTCGAGGAGCACACGCAGATGCCGTCGGCGCGCACGACCGCCGAGGCCTGCGCCCGCGTCGGAGGAGTCGCTGCCATGGTGGTGGTCCACCTCGGCGGCCACCGCGCGCCCGTCGCCGAGCTCACCGCCGCGGCCGGGTTGCACGCCGACCGGGTCGTGGAGGACGCTGCCCACGCGGTTGGGACGTACGACCACGGCCGCCACATCGGGAGCGCCTCAGCTGCCACCTGCTTCAGCTTCTACGCCACGAAGAACCTGCCGATCGGCGAGGGCGGGATGGTGACCACGGCTGACCCGGACCTGGCGACCACCATGCGCCGGGCCCGGTTGCACGGCATGTCCAGCGACGCATGGCGGCGCTACCTGCCGGGTGGCAGCTGGCGCTACAGCGTCGAGGCGCCGGGTCTGAAGGCCAACATGACCGACCTCCAGGCCGCCATAGGCCGGGAGCAGCTCACGCACCTGGCGGGGTGGCAAGCCCGCCGCCGGGCTCTGGCGGACCGCTACGACCGGGGCCTGGCGACGCTGCCTGCGCTGGCGCTGCCCGCTCGGCCTGCCGACGGGGGCCATGCGTGGCACCTGTACGCCGTGCGCGTCCTGACGCAGGACCGGGACGTGCTGATCGATCAGCTCACCAGGGCCCGCATCGGCACCTCGGTCCACTTCACCCCGCTGCACCACATGCCGTACTTCCGTGCCATGTGCGCCGATCCCGAGGCGCTGGGAACAGCGGACCTGGTCGCCAGCCAGCTGCTGTCCCTTCCGTTGCACCCTGCGCTAACTGACGGCCAGGTCGACCGCGTCTGTGACGTGCTGGGAACGCACCTCGCCGCCAGCGCCATCTCCCGCTCCACACCCCGCCCGAGGAGCTCCTCGTGACCGTATTGGACCGCCGCACCGTCGGTACTGCCTTGCTCCGCACCCTTATCCTCGGAGCCGGCTCGGCCGGCCAGGCACTGGCTCGGGACCTCGTGGAGTGCCCTGAGCTGGGGCTTCACCCGATCGGATTCCTGGACGACCGCGTGTCGGTGTCGCCTGCCCTGCCCCACCTTGGGCGGCTCGACGACCTGCCCGAGGTCGCTCGCCGGGAGTCCGTGAACGTCGTGATCGTGGCCATCCCCTCGCTGGCCCCCGCGCGCATTGCGGCGCTGGTCGGCCTCGCGTCAGCGCACGGTCTGCACGTGCGCTTCCTCCCGTCCTTCGTCGCGGCGCTGGAGCGTGACGTCCGGGTAGCGGACCTGCGCACGCTGCGCGTCGGCGACCTGCTCGGGCGACAGGAGGTCCACGTCATCAGCGCGCAGGCCCGTGCTGTCGTCGAGGGCAAGCGGGTCCTGGTCACCGGTGCCGGCGGCTCCATCGGCAGCGAGCTGTGCCGTCAAATCTCCCGCTGGGACCCGGCGGCCCTGTTCCTGCTCGACCATGACGAGTCCAACCTGCACGGCCTGCAGCTGGAGCTCCACGGCGAGGCGCTGCTGGACGATGAGGCGCTGATCATCGCCGACGTCCGGGACCGTTCGCGGATCGACCAGGTCTTCGCGACCACCCGCCCTGACGTCGTCTTCCATGCGGCGGCGCACAAGCACCTGCCACTACTGGAGCGCCACCCCTGCGAGGGTGTGAAGAGCAACGTCCTCGGCACGCAGAACCTGCTGGAGGCGGCGCTCGAGGTCGGCACTGACCGCTTCATCCTGATCTCGACGGACAAGGCCGCCAACCCGACCTCAGTGCTCGGCGCCAGCAAACGGTTGGCCGAGCTGCTCGTCCGGCAGGCCGCGCTGAGCGGAACGATGCAGTGTGCGTCGGTCCGCTTCGGCAACGTGCTGGGAAGCCGCGGCTCCTTGCTGGCGGTACTGAGCGACCAGATGCTGCGAGGTGTTCCAGTGACCGTGACGCACCCGGACGTCACGCGCTTCTTCATGACGGTCGAGGAGGCCGTCGGCCTGGTCCTTGAGGCGGGCCGGATGGCGGACCAGGGACGCACCTTCGTGCTCGACATGGGGGAACCGGTCCGCATCATCGAGCTCGTCTCGAAGTTCGCGGCGCAGGTCCACGTGCAGTACCCGGTGATCCGGTACACCGGTCTGCGGCCCGGCGAAAAGCTGCACGAGGAGCTGTTCCAGGACAGCGAGCATGCGCAACCGACGGACCACCCGCGCATCTCCGCGACGTCGCCGGCCGACCTGCCCGCCACGTTCATGCCGCTGGTGAACCGGCTGTACGCCAACGCCGCCGCCAACCGCGACACGGCGGTCTTGGAGCTGTTCGACCGTCTGCTCCCGGAGTACGTGGTGAGTGACCGGCAGAGGGTGCACGAGGCCGCTGTCCCGTACGCCGACGGCTTCTGATGCAGGCCGTCCTGGCCTCCGCCGGCGAACTGCTCGGGCTGGAGGTCGATCTGCCGTGGGTGGCCCGGCTGGCAGAGGAGGCCGCGGGCGGCCAGCCCTTCAGCAGCGACCTCGACGCCGCCACTGTGCGACTGCGGGTAGAGCGGGAGCACCGCATGTTCGACATCAGCGGCTGGGAGGTGCTGGGCCGGGGCGTCTGGCGCCGCGGCGCTGAGGTCGTGCTCGCCGACGCCTGCTCGTCGGGCTTCGCGTTGCGCGTCTCGACCGAGGCCGGTCTGCCCGAGCTCACCGCCCGGTGGCGCCCCAGCCCGGCGCAGCGCCTGGCACAGGTGCTGCTGCCGGCACGGTCCCGGCTGCTGGTGCGGCAGGTGCTGTTGCAGTACCCGCTGCTGTGGTGGGCCGGCTGCCAGGGCCGTTCGCCGCTACACACCAGCCTGCTCTCGGTCGCCGGCCAGTGCCTCCTGCTCGCCGGGCCCAGCGGGGTGGGCAAGTCCTCGCTCGTCGTCGCCGAGATGGAGCGCGGCGCCCACGTCTGCAGCGACAACCTCGTCGTGTCGGACGGGCGCTGGGCCTGGGGGCTGGTCGAGCCGCTGCGCGTCGTCGGTGGGACCGGTCGCCAGATGCCGCACGGCCGGCGCGAGATCGCGGTGCAAAACCGGCTGCTCACCGGCCGGCCGGAGGTCATCGTGGTCCTGCGGCGGGACCCTGCAGCCGCGCGACCGTACCTCCAGCCCTGTACCGAGGAGCGGGCGCAGCGTGTCCTGATCGCCGGGACGTACGCGGCGGGGGAGCTGCGGCGGTACTGGCAGCTGGCCGGCCTGCTCGCCCTCGCCACCGGCCTCGGCGAGCCGCACCCGGACGTCGCGCAGGCGAGCCGTGACCTCACCTCCCGCCTCCCGTGCGTCGAGCTCGCGCTCGGCAGTGCGCGGGGCCCGCACATGACCGACCTCAAGCCACGACTTCAGGAGCTCTCGTGCTGACCTCGCCAGACCTTCGCGCCCAGCTGCACGCGCCGCGCGTCTTCGACAGCAGCGAGCTGCCGGCCGATCCCGACGTGCTGGGACGCCTGGTGGAGGGGACTCGGGACGCCGACCTGGCCGCCCGGCCGGTGGTCCTGCCCGACTTCCACCACAAGAGCAAGCTGGAGATGCCCTCGAGCATCGCCGTCGCCACGCTGGACAGCATCCGCCCGACGCTGACCAGCGGCTCGGTGAACTGCGGCATGGCGCTGCTCGGGCTCGACGTGGACAGGCCCGGCCGGCCAGCCGTTGAGGAGTTCTTCCGGCGGGTCCGCGAGCGCTTCCCCTACCCCAAGAGCAACCGGCGGGAGCTGACGACGGCGGAGGCCGTTCAGGCAGCCGTCGACGGCAGCCGCTTCGCCGCGGATCGCTGGGACGTCGGCCGCGAGGACGTCGAGCGGGTGGAGGAAGGCGGACGCCTCGACCTCGCGCCCTACGGAGGCGGGGAACGGCTGCTGCGCGAGCTCCCGGCGCTCACCTTCTACCTGGCCGGGCTGCGCTTCGGCAGCATCGGGCCGAGCAACCACTTCGTCGAGCTGCAGGAGGTCGAGCAGGTCCTGGACCCCGCGGCCGCTGAGCTGCTCGGGGTGCGGCAGGGCCAGGTCGTGCTGCAGTACCACGCTGGCGGCGGGGTCCTGACCGGCGAGATCGGCCGGCTGTTCGGTCGGCGCAAGGACTACCCGCGGCACCTGCGGGCGGTCATGGCGGTGCAGAAGCCCCTGTTCCACCTGGGGACGGCGCGGTCGGCCGCCCAGCTGCGCGAGCGGATGGGCTTGTACTTCGCGGACGGCTGCCCGCCCGTGCCCCGGCACAGCGACGAGGGCCAGCGCCTGCTGCTCGCCAACGCAGCGGCGATGAACTACGGCTTCGCCTTCCGCCTCGCGACCTACGCGGCCCTGCGCCAGCTCATCGGCGAGGTCTTCGGAGGCCGGCGCACAAGCCTGGTCGTGGACTCGCCCCACAACTCCATCTACGAGGAGGACGTGGACGGGACCTCGGCCGTGGTGCACCGGCACAACTCCTGCAGGGCGTACCCCGCGTCTCGGATGCCCGAGGGAACGGTCTTCGCGCAGACGGGGCAGGCGGTCCTGGTACCGGGGACCTCGCGCACCTCGTCGTACCTGTGCGTGGCCGGCCAGGACAGCCAGGCCAGCCTGTACAGCGCGTGCCACGGGGCCGGCACCGTCGTGAAGGAGTTCGCCGGCCGGCCCGGCGCGACCGGAGACCACCTGCAGCGCAGCACGCTGCGCTTCCGCTACAGCGACCAGGGCGCCGAGGTCACACCGCACCACGACGACGCCGGCATCGACGCAGCAGTCGGCATTCTCACGGGCCACGGCCTGGTGCGGCCCGTCGCCCGGCTGCGGCCGTTCGCTGTTCTCAACTGAGCCGGCCGGGCTCGTGACCGCCGACCCTCCCGCCCGCGCCGCACCGGAGAGGACGACGTGCTGATGCACCAGGCTGACACGCCTGTCGCCGCGTCACAGTGGCGCGCGCCGGACCTGGTCGACGTCGCGCACCCCTTCGGCCGCTGGGCGGAGGGCACGGCGGGGCTCGGCATCGTCACCCTGCCTCTGCTCATCCCGAGCGGCCCTGGCAACAGCGCCCCGGTCGACGTGGTCGTCTTCGCGGTGGTGCTCGTCACCGTCGCCACCGCTGTGCGCGCCGGCCACCTGCTGCACGTGCCGTATGCCTTGCCGGTCCTGCTCTCGGTCCTCGCCGCGCTGGTCGCCGAGTTGGTACATGGCGGGCGGACGGGCACGGTCCTGGCCGTCACGCAGGACGTGCTGCTGCTGCTGTGGGCCGGCTCACTGGCCAGCATCGGGCGCCACCCGGTCGTCATGCGGCGCCTGCTGGTGACGTGGGCCGCCACGAGCACGCTCGCGGCCGGGGTGCTGGTGACGGCGGTGAGCCTGGGGCTCAACGGTGTTGCCGGTCGGGTCGAGGAGGAGGGCACCAGGGCGTCCCTGACCTTCGGCGACCCGAACCGGGCCGGCAGCTACTTCGCCGTCTCGGTCCTGGTGCTGCTCTGCGCTGGATGGCCGAGGCACCGCACGCTGCGCTGGCTCGCCGTCGGGCTGCTGCTGCTCGCGCTCGCCCAGACCGGATCGAACGCCGGGCTGGTCGCCGTACTCACCGGGCTGCTGCTGGTCGCAGTGCTGGCCGCCTCACGCCGCCTCGGCACGCTGCGTGGTCTCGGCGCCGCCCTGGGTGCCGTCGGTCTCGCGGGCTTCCTGCTCAGCGGCTTGGACCTGCAGGCGCTGAGCAGGCAGGCGCACGAGAGCGGCAGCCCGCTGCTCGCCAACACCCTCGGCCGTGCCCAGAAGGGTGGGCAGGACCGCGGGCTGCTGCTCGGCGAGACGCTGCAAGTCTTCGAGCGCGAGGGCGTGACAGGCGTCGGGGCCGGCGGCACCAAGGAGGCCCTGCGCGAGGAGCAGGCGCAGTACGTCAAGGAGGCGCACAACGACTACGTGGCCGCTCTTGTCGAGCGCGGTGCGCTCGGGGCGCTCGCGCTGCTGCTCCTCGTCGGGGCCGTCGCTGCGCGCGCCGTGGTGCTGCTGCGTCGAGGCGGCGGCACGGCGCTGAACTCCGCCGTTCCACAGCCCATGTTCCTGGCCGCGGCTGCCGCGAGCTGCGCGGTCGCCGGGTGGTTCCACGAGGTCTCGCACTTCCGTCATGTCTGGGCGCTGCTCGGACTCGTCGCTGCCGCCGGCCTCATCGCCCGCGCTGAACGCTCCGAGGAGGAGATCGCATGACTGTCCTGGTCACGGGGGCTGCTGGGTTCGTCGGATCACACCTGTGTGAGTCGCTGCTCGACGACGGCTTCGAGGTGAGGGGTGTCGACAGCTTCACGGAGTACTACGGGCGCGAGCGCAAGGAGGCCAACCTGGCCGGCCTGCGCGGGCGGGCCAGGTTCCGGCTGCTCGAGGAGGACCTGGCCACCGCGACGCTGGAGCCGCTGGTGGAGGACGTCGACGTCGTGTTCCACCTCGCCGGCCAACCCGGCGTGCGTGGCTCCTGGGGACAGGACTTCACTGTGTACCTGCAGCGCAACGTGCTCGTCACCCAGCGGCTGCTCGAGTCGCTGCGCGACCGTCCTGTGCACAAGTTCGTCTACGCCTCGAGCTCGTCGGTCTACGGCGACGCGGAGAGCCTGCCCACCAGCGAGACGGTCGTGCCCCGGCCGCTGTCGCCGTACGGCGTGACCAAACTGGCGGGGGAGCACCTGTGCGAGCTCTACCGCAAAGGCTTCGCCGTGCCGACGGCGTCGCTGCGCTTCTTCACGGTGTACGGACCGCGCCAGCGCCCGGACATGGCGTTCGCCAGGCTTGTGGAGGCAGCCACCTCGGGGCAACCCTTCCCGCTGTACGGCGACGGTTCGCAGACCCGGGACTTCACTTACGTAGCCGACGTCGTCAGTGCCCTCAGGCGGGCGGCGGACTCGGCCTTCACGGGCGTCGCCAACGTCGGTGGCGGGAGCCGGGTGTCCATGCGGGACGTGCTGTCCATCGTCGGCGAGCTGTGCGGGCGCCCGGTGGCCACGGTCGACATGGGACCGCAGCGCGGGGACGTCCGGCACACCTCTGCGGACACGAGCCTGGCCCGGTACGGCTTCGGCTACGTCCCCCGCACCTCCCTCCGACAGGGGCTGGGGGCGATGGTCGAGTACTCCCAGCAGGCTGTCCTGGAGGGCGCCTCGTGACCGCCTGGCCACTGGCCGGCCCACGTGTCGTCCCAGCCGACCGGCTGCCGCCGCAGCCCCCGCCGCGGCGGGTGAAGGTGCTGCACGTCATCACGCGCTTCTGGGCCGGTGCCGGCGGCAACACCCTGCTCTCAGCGACCGGCATGGACCCCGAGCGGTACGAGACATGGGTCGCTGGGTGCCCCGGTGGCGAGCTGTGGGAGCGAGCCCGGGCCGCGGGGGTCCGCACCGTTGAGCTGGACGGCTTCAGCGAGGTCATCTCCCCGAGGGCCGACGTCCGGGTCCTCTGGGACCTCTACCGGCTGGCGCGGCGCGAGCAGTTCACCGTGGTGCACACGCACTCGGCCAAGGGGGGCTTCCTGGGTCGCCTGGCGGCCCGCGCGGCCGGCACCCCGGTCGTGGTGCACACCTTCCACGGCTTCTCCGTCAACGACGGGGCGCCGCTGCCGGCCCGGCTGCTCTACGGGGGGCTGGAGCGGCTCGTCCGGTCCTTCACCCACGGCTTCGCCGCCGTCTCGCCGCTGGTGGCGCGGGAGGCCGTGGAGCGCCACCTCGCCCCGCCGGGGACCGTCGCGGTCGTGCCCTCCGCCGTCGAGCTGGAGGGCATCCCGTCCTCAGGCCGTCCAGAACTGCGGGTGCGGCTCGGGATCCCGCTGTCAGCGCAGCTGGTCGGGACGGTGGGACGGATCGACCACCAGAAGGCACCGCTGGACTTCGTGCGGGTCGCCGCGGCGGTCGCCCGGCAGCGACCCGGCACCCGGTTCGTGATGGTCGGTGACGGCCCCCTGCGCGACGCCGTCGAGACCCACGCCCGGGCCGCCGGCGTGGACGTCCTGCTCACCGGCCACCGCACGGACGCGGCTCAGCTGGCATCGTGCTTTGACGTCTTCCTGATCCCCAGTCTTTACGAGGGACTGGGCCGTGCCCTGACGGAGGCACTGGCGAGCGGGCGGCCGGTCGTCGCAACCGCCGTGAACGGGGTGCCGGACCTGGTCGAGGCCGGGATCACCGGCCTGCTGGCCCCGCCGAGGGACGTGGCCGCGCTGGCCGAGTGCGTGGTCTGGCTGCTCGACCACCCGCAGGAGGCCGAGCAGCTCGGACGGCAGGGGCAGCTCCGGGCCCGCGCCGGCTTCAGCCAGCGCGACATGTGTGTCGAGCTGGACGCGCTGTACTCGAGGCTGCTGTGCCTGCCCGTGCTGCGCGCGGATCCCGAGTCCGACCCCCGCCCGCCGGCCTCCCCGTTGCCGACGCAGCCCCGCGAGGCCGTCACGTGCTGACGTCCGCGCCCCCCTCGCCGCACGCTCCTGCTCCCGCCGGACCGGGTGGGACGGGGCGCAGCGGGGCCAGCCGGGCGATCGCCCGCAACTCCGGCTGGCAGATGCTGACCTTCGCCGGCCGGCTCTTGGGTGGGCTGGTCGCGTCGGTCCTGGTGGCACGGTCCTATGGCCCGGCCGGCCTGGGCACCATGCAGCTGGCGCTCACCGTCGCAGCGCTGGCGGCGGGGGGCGTGGGCCTCGGACTGCCCAACCTGCTGGCGCGGGAGGTTGCGCGGGACCCGGGCCGCACCCGCGAGTGGCTCGAGACCGGCCTGTTTGTCGTCGGCGTCCTGAGCCTGCCGGCGGCGGCTGTGGCGCTGGCAGGCTGGTCCCTGACCGGCCGGGGGGACTTGGCCCTGGCGATCCTGCTGGCGGTCGTCTCGTTGCCGTTCGACCTGGGCGCCCGGCTGATGTTCGCAAGCTTCTGGGCTTGGGAGCGGATGGAGCTGGAGGCGCTCGCCACCTGGGTCCAGGAGGCCAGCTTCGTCGTGGTCACCGCGCTCCTGCTGGCCTCCGGGCACGGGGTCGCCGCCGTCCTCACCGGCTACGCCGGCTCGCGGGCGCTGGGCGCCGCCGTCGCGTGGTTGATGGCGAGCGGACGACTCGCGGCCCCTGTGGCGCCCCGTCCGCACGGCCGCTTCCTGCGTCAGATGCTGCGACTGAGCATCCCCTTCGCCCTGGACGACCTTCTCTCGCTGTCCTACATCAAGATCGACGCCCTGCTGCTCGGTGCGGTCAAGGGGGCTACCGCCGTCGGGCTGTACCAGGCCGGGACGAACCTGGTGCTCACGCTGAACGTGCTGGCGCGCACCGTGAACAACGCTCTGTACCCACGTCTTTCCCGGGCCTGGCCGCAAGCCGGGCCAGATTTCCGTCGGCTGCGCGACGCCTCCCTGCGGCTGCTCGCCGCCATGGGGGTGCCCCTGCTGGTCGGCGCGGTGATGGTCGCCCCACGCCTCATGCACGCCGTCTACGGCGACCGCTTCGACGCTGCCGTTACCTGCTTCTCGGTGCTCGCCCTGGTGATCCCGGTCCGGATGCTGGGCCACACGCTCGGCACGGCGCTCACCGCCGCGGACGCGCAGAGTTCCCGGACGGCGGCCGTCGCCATCACCACCGTCGCGAACCTGGGCATGAACGCCGTCGCCATCCCGCTGTGGTCCTACACCGGGGCTGCGTTCACGACGCTGGTCAGCGAGGTGGGCCTCCTGGTCGGCTACGGCCTGCTGCTGCGCCGGCGTGCCGGCGCCTCGGCGCTCCTGCCGGCGCTCGTCCTGCCTGCCGCGGCCTGCGTCCCGATGGCCGCGGTCGCCGCCTCGACAGGCCGGTGGCCTTTCGTCGCGACCGTCGCTGCGGCGGCTGCCACCTACGCCGTCGCGTTGGTGGCCCTGCTGGTCCACCGACTGCCGGCCGGCCTGCGCAGCCGGCCTCGTGCGCTGGGCGCGGTGCTGGTGGGAGTCGGTCCATGACCGACGCCCGCACCCTCAACTGGCGCTTCATCACGCCGGAACTGCCGGGCGACCTCCTGCTCCTGCCGGTGCGGAACGAGCGGCTGGAGGGCGCGTCGCACGCTCACCGCAGTGCGTGGGGGCTCGAGGACAGCCTGAGCCGCCGTTACGGCGCCGTCGTCGCCCCGGACGTGACGGGGTGGCTGCCGGACCTGCCCGGCACGACGGCGACGAGGCTGCTCGAGCGGCTCGCGGCTGCGGTGCGACCCGGCGGCTGGCTCTACGTCGGGATGCAGACGCGACCGGCCGCCGCCGGTCCGCGGCGGATGACCCCGGTCGCTGCCCGCCGGGTGCTCACCGGAGCGGGCTTCGACGACGTGCAGCTCTGGTTCCCCCTGCCCTGGGTCAGCTGCCCCGCGTTCCTCGTGCCGGCGGCGCGCGGCGCTGAGCTCGACCACTTCCTGTCGACCGCGTTCTTCCCCTACAGCGACGACCGGTCGGCCTGGCGAGGGCGCGCCCGGCAGCAGGCCCTGTCGCTGGCGTCGCGGGCCGCGCTCCGAACACCGCACGCCTGGCGAGTGCGGTGCGCCCCCTCCCTCGCCCTGCTGGCCCGGCGGCCAGCGTGATGCCGGCCCTGCTCGCCCGGCTGCAGGACCAGTGGCCGGCCCTGGCGACCGGGACGCCGCCGCCCGTCTCGGGGACCGTGCTGGGGGTCGACCGCGCGGCGGTCGCCCGGGTGACGATGGTGCTGTTCGCCGCGGACGGGACCCCGGTGGCGGTCGCGAAGTGCGGCCGTGCGGCCGGGGCCGAGCAGGCCCTGGTGCGCGAGCACGAGGCGCTGCGGCGGCTGGGGTCCCAACTGCAGGAGCCGCTGCGCGGGTCGATCCCGGCCGCCCTCCTGCTGGACCGTGTAGCGGGCCGGCTGGTGCTCGTGCAGGCGGCGCTGCCGGGGCGACCCATGACGACCGCCTACTATGCGCCCGGGCACACCAGCGACCCGTCCGCCGTGGCGGCGGACTTCACGGCCGCGGGCCAGTGGCTCGACGCGTTCCAGGCGCGCACCGCCCAGCCGGGCGGAGAGCCGCTCGAGGTGGAGCTGAAGCGGCTCAAGACCGCCTACCGCGACCGGGTCGGCTGGAGCGTAGAGGAGGCGCAGCTCTTCCAGGAGATGGCTGACCGGGCGGCGGCGATGGCCGCGGAACCGCTGCCGACCGTGGCGGTGCACGGCGACTTCTGGCCGGGCAACCTGCTCGTCGGCCGCGCGGGCCTCAGCGGGGTCGTCGACTGGGAGCTGGCCCGCCCGAGCGGCCACCCGTACCGCGACGTCCTCAAGTTCCCCATGTCGTACGCCTTCTACCTGGACCGCAGTTGCCCCTGGACGGGTGGCCGGGTGGCCGGACACCCGGGCCGCGAGGACCTGAGCGGGAGGTGGCGACGCTTCGGTAGCTGGCCGAACCTGCTCGGCTTCGGGCACGCGTGGTTCGGGGCTGGCTGGTTCCCCGAGCAGGTTCGGGCCTTCGTGGAGCAACGCGAGCAGCAGCAGGGACTGACGCCGCTGTCCCGATCGGTGTTGTTCCCAGCCTTCCTGGCCGAGCAGGCGCTCACGCTCGACGTCGAGCAGTTCCGCGAGGGCTACCGCTGCGCACTGCGGGCCTTCGCCGCGGAGAGGGAGTCCTCATGGGTGTGGAACGCCGCCGCCTGACTTGCCTGGCCATGAGCCTGGTGGTCCTGACCGCGTGCACGAGCGAACGGCAGGCCGCGCGGGTGCCGGCGGCCCCTCCCGCGGCCGTCGGGCCGGTCGACGCCGCCGTGCTGCGGTCAGACGACCCGTATGCCCGCGCCGTCGACGCGGCGCACGCCCGTGGCCTCGAGGTGTGGCTCTCCGCCGACCTGGTACGGCGGTGGCTGGAGGGACCGGCCGCCCTGCGCAGTGCGGTGGCCCGCCTGCGAGCGCTCGAGGCCCGCCGAGGGGTCGCAGGCATCAAGATCGCGGACGAGCTCGGCAAGGACGACGGTCTGAGGACGCTCGACGGGGCGAACCGGTTCCTCGCGGACAGCGCGGCGCTGATCCGCGCGTCGATGCCGGGGGCTCGCATCATGATCGACCTCTACGTGCCGCAGCTCGGGTGCGGACCAGACCTGGACGTGGCGGCGGCGCTGCGCGAGGCCTGCGCCGCGAAGGCGCAGACCCGCTACCCCAGCCTGACCCTGCCTGCGGTAGAGGTGATGCTGCGCAGCGGCCACGTCGACGTCTTGAACCTCAGCACCGGCTTGCTGGAAGACACGACCTACGCCGCGTGGGGGCTCACCCAGCAGCAGGTGCAGCGGGCGGCGTGGCAGACCGTGCGCGCGCGGGGCTGGGACCGACTGGTGACGTTGTTCGCCCGCAAGGCGCTGGCCCACGAGGGCAGCTACCTGGGTTCCGCGGCCGCCGCCCGGCGCGACCTCGACCTGTTCGTGGAGCGGCCGCTTGCCGGCGGAGCGAGGGCCGTGGACGTGTGGACCTGGCGGCAGCCCTACCGGGGGAGCGTCGTCAGGCTCGCCGACCCAGGGCCCGCGCCCAACGAGCTGTGGCGCCAGCTGGTCGCCCGCCATGACGCAGGCCAGCGGCTGCTCACGCACTTCACCCCGACGTCGACCGAGCAGGGGATCGACCAAGACTTGGACTTCTTGGCCCAGGCCTTCCGCGGAGTGCTCATCGCGGCAGGCACCGGATGACGCCCCAGGGCAGGACGGGTCCCGGGGCCGCACGTCGGGCCATGGACGTCGCCGTCGCCGGCACGGCGCTCGTGCTGCTGTCCCCTCTACTGCTGGTGCTGTGTCTGGCCGTTCGGCTGACGAGTCCCGGTCCGGCACTGTTCCGGCAGGTGCGTCTGGGCCAGCACGCCCAGCCGTTCTTGCTCTACAAACTGCGGTCGATGCGGGTGGTCACCGGCGGCTGCGAGCTCACTGCCGCCGGCGATCCGCGGGTCACCGCCGTGGGCGCCCTGTGTCGGTCCACCAGCCTGGATGAGCTGCCGCAGCTGTGGAACGTGCTGCGCGGCGACATGACGCTGGTCGGGCCGCGCCCCGAGACCCCGGCACTGGCCGCCGGCTACCCCCCGGCCTGCAGGTGGGTGCTGCAGCACCGGCCGGGGCTGACCGGCCCGGCGCAGGTCAGGTTCCGCGACCGGACCGCCCTGCAGGACTGCGGGTCGGACCTCGAGGGCTACTACCTCGGCGTGGTCGTGCCGCAGAAGGTCGCCTGGGACGCGGACTTCCTCGCGGGACCGACCGTGCGCAGGACCTTGGCCGTGATCTGGGAGACGGCGCGCCACCTGGCCGGGCTGCCCGTGGGGCGGCTCGCGGCCGCCCCGACGGGCGCCGCGGCCGAGCGGCCCTAGGAGCCATCAGGTTGCGGGGTTGGTCCCGCAGTCGGTGTCCCGGTTCAGGCAGCGCTCGACCAGGCCGGCCAGGGCGGGCTGCTGCCAGGTGTTCCAGAAGTCGGCGTGGACGGTCCAGGTGGGGCCGCTCGACAGGGTCAGGCCCGCCGAGCTGGTACCGACCGGGTACTCGAAGCGCTCGATCAGCCGGGGAAGCACCCGCGGGAAGGCCGCCGGGCACCGGCCGCCGGACGGGTAGGCCATGTTGGCCGTGTCGTCGCGGTGGCTCAGGACGCCGTTCCAACAGCTGGGGAAGCCGACGTGCAGCGTGACGATCCCGCTGGCGCAGTCGACGGGGGCCGTCGGCTTGCCGGACACCGAGTTGTCCGAGCAGCCCCAGTACAACTCGCGGCCGAGCTGGGGGTTCTCGGCGGCGGAGCCCGCGCGGCTGCTGCCGGCGATCATTCGCAGGTCCGCCGGGAACGGCTCGACGGGCGTCCCCGCGCTGACGGCGTTGTCGCGGTAGTAGATCTGCTGACGGGTGCTGCGGCCCGCGTACGACCCGGCGGGCCGCACGGTGGCGCCCTTGCGCACCAGGGTCGGGATCCAGTACGCCGCGCTGTCGGCCGCGGTCCCGCAGGTCGTCGCGCTGGCGCTCATGCCGGCCTGCGTCGAGAACGCCCCCGTGGAGGTGTTGCCGAAGAAGTCGTGGTTGTGGGCGCCACCCGGCGTGCCGGGCATGGTGATCGGGTCCTCGGGGGCCGTGTGGGACAGCGGGCAGCGCACCAGCCAGCCCGGTGAGGCGGCCGACACCCCCGGTGTCGGGGTCAACAGGAGACCGCCGAGCATGCTGGCGAGCAGGGTCAGGAGCAGTAGGGGCTTGCGGTGCATGTGAGTCCTCACGACGGCGGACGGGCCGACCACGGCGGCGACGCCCTGACGGGATGGTCTTGGCGGGATCGGCCACCAGGGCAAGTGCTGTAGCGGTTTCGTCGTACGACCTGTGCGGTCGTGCGTGAGGCGTAGTCAGCCTCACCCCCGTGGGGGGCTTGCGGATGGTTGCGGCGGTCCACCCTTGCGGCGTGGAACGAGCGAGGTCAGGGCAACGAGCGCGCCGCCGCGTCCCTGGGGCACTGTGCGCGGGGGCGCTGGGCCTCCTGCTGGCCGCCGCCGCCATCCCGGTCGCGGTCGCGGACGCCACAACGCCCAACGACCTGCACGTGGGCGGCCCGGGCTGCTCCGACGCCGGGCCCGGCTCGGTCGACCAGCCGTTTTGCACGATCGGGGCCGCCGCGGCGGCGACTGTCCCGGGCAGCACGGTCGTGGTCGCTGCCGGCACCTACGCTGAGGCGGTCAGCCCACCCGTGTCCGGCACTGCGGGCGCGCCGATCGTCTTCACCGCGGCGCCCTCCGCGGTGGTGACCGTGGCGGGCGGCACCCACGGCTTCCGTCTGAGCAAGCGGAGCTGGATCACGGTCCGGGGCTTCCGGGTCCAGGACACGACGTCCAACGGCCTCTACGTCGGCTACGGCAAGGGCATCGCGCTTGAGGGCAACCGGGTCATCCGGTCTGGCACCCGGGTGTCCGGCTCCACCGCGGCGGGCATCTACCTGACGGGTACGACGGACAGCACCGTGACGGGCAACACCGTCGATGACAACAGCGCGAGCGGCATCTACCTCACGAACGGCACCACGCGCGTCACCGTCTCGAGCAATGAGTCGATGCGCAACGCCTTTGGTTGGCAGCGCAACGCCAACGGCATCGACGTCCGAGCGCCCGGTAACGCCATCATCAACAACCGCACTCACGACAACGAGGACACCGGGATCCAGGTCTATCCCGGAGCTGACGACACCCTGGTCGCCGGCAACACCAGCAGCAACAACCTGGGGTTCACGACGACCGTCCTGACCAACTGCGACCACCCCAGCACCGGCCACACCGCCGGCTGCATCCTCGGCGACCACGGGATCGACAGCCTGCGGGTCACGGGCAGCACGATCGTCGGCAACACGGTCTTCGGCAATGCCAGCGCCGGCATCAACCTCGAGGGCATCGCGGACGGAACTGCTAGCCGGGCGATCATCCGCAACAACATCAGTGTTGACAACGCGGTCCGGTGTCCCAACGGCGCGGGCGGCACAACCCCTTGCCCCCGAACGCTGGGCAACATCAGGGTCGACGCGACCTCGCAGCAGGGAACGAGCGTGGACCGCGACGTCGTCTGGCTGAGCATCCCGGGGACGATGATGACCTGGGGCAAGACCAAGACCGCCACGCTCGCGGAGTTCCGGACGATCTCCGGGCAGGAGGGCACCGGGCGGCAGGCCGACCCACTGCTGCGCGCGCCGCTGCAGGGCGACTTGTCCCTGAAGGCCGGCTCGGCGGCGGTCGACATGGCCGACTCGGCCGTTGCAGGCCAGCGCAGCACCGACATAGACGGCCGGCCGCGCGTCGACGACCCGGCCACGGTGAATACGGGCACGGGTCCTCGCGCCTACGACGATGCCGGGGCCGTCGAACTCCAGCCGGCGTCTCCGTCTCCGTCTCCGTCCGCGTCTCCGTCCCTGGCTGCGTCTCCGTCTCCGTCTCCATCCCTGTCTCCGTCTCCATCCCTGTCTCCGTCTCCTTCCCCTTCCCCTTCCTCGTCTCCTAGCGCGTCCCCGTCCCCGGTCCCTAGCGCGTCCCCGTCCCTGAGTGCCTCGCCACCGTCACCAAGCGGGCTGTCGTACGTCGGCGGGATGTCGGTCCCCATGACCAGCCTGCGCACCTCCGCGACTCTCACGGCGCCACCCGGCACCGCCTCGGGCGACCTACTCGTCGCGTGGCTGGCCTTCGGCAGCCCCGTCACCGCCATCAGCGGCCTGTCCGGGTGGACACAGCTGCCCTGGTCACCCCTGGTGGACGGGACCAACTCCGCCGTCTCCGCCTACTACACCGTGGCGACCGCGGAGCAGGCAACTGTGCCCATCGCGTGGACCGGTTCGAGCAAGGGCGTCCTCACTCTCATCGGCTACCGCGGGGCTGACCCGGTCGCTCCAGTCGCCGCCTCGGCGGGGGCCGTGTCCGACGGGGTCAGGACCGCAAGCATCGCCACCCCGTCGCTGAACGCCCCGGACGCATCTCTGTGGGCACTGTCCCTGACGATGACGCGGACTACGACCTCGACCTCCAGCGCGATCACCTGGACGGCGGACCCGGCGCTGGTCGAACGCGTCGACGCTAGCAACGTGGCCGCGGCCTCCTCGCCGTGGGTGGGCGTCCAGCTCGCGGACTCCGGTGGGCCGGTGACGGCCGGGACCCACCGCTACGTCGCCACGGCAAGCGCGGCGGAGACCCACCACGAGAGCGCCGTGCTGCTGCTCCGCCCCGCGGGAGGGACGCCATGACCGCTCCGAGCCGACGGGTGGGCTGGTGCGCCGGGCTCGCGCTGCTTCTGATGACCGGCTGTGGTGCCGTCGGAGCCGACACGGTCTCGACCACGTCGGGCGTGGGCGCCCCGGGGGGGAGGAGCGTCCCGCCGGGGCCGGCCCTGTCGGCGTGCGCACGGGCTCAGCCGCTCGTCGGTGCGACGCTGAAGGACGTGTCCGCGCTCGCGGGCGGGGCGCGCGATCCGCGAGGTGCCGTGCCTGCACTCACCGCTGCCCTAGTCAGGCTCCAGGGCGAAGCCCGGGCCGCCGGCGACGAGGCGGTCGAGCACGCGCTGCAGGACGTCGCCGACGCGTTGCGGGCCTACCTCGCCGTGGCCGACGACCGCAGCATCGCGGCGTACGCGGACGTGGTCGCGGACACGCTGGGTACGCTGGGCGGTTTCGCCGCCACCTGTCCAGTGGGCAACCCGACCTTCGCGGGCCGCACGAGTGAGTGGACCGCAGCCGGACCAGCAACCGCGCTCGTCCTGGTGCCGACCGGGCACGACGGCCCGGGGGCTCTCGAGGTGCGCAACGCGACCGGGTCCCCTGCGACGGTGGCCGCCACGGCCCCGAAGGACACGGTGACCCGCACGGGCCGGGGCGCCAGTTACCGGGTCGGGGTCTGGGTCCGGTCTGCCGGCGCAGACGGGGCGGTGCTCACGCTGACGGTCCGCGAGCGCGCTGCCGGCGGCCAGTTCCTCAGCACGCAGCAGGTCGAATCGGCCCTGACCCCCGCATGGGCGTTGGTGGGGCTGACCTCCTCACGGACCGCCTACGGAAGCAGCCTGGAGATCTCGGTCAGCGTGGCCTCCGTGCCTGCCCGGGGCTCGGTGCAGCTCGACGACTTCGCCGTCGCCAGGGAGTGAGCGCAGTGGTCCGGTCGGCGCGCACCGGCAGGACTGTCGTACCCGAGACGTACCGTTGAGCGGTGACCCCAGCACCCCACGGCGCGATGCCCTCCGTCCCCCGGCTCGCGACTGACCTGAAGCGCTCGACCCGCCGCTTCGAGGTGGTCAGCGACTACTCGCCGGCCGGTGACCAGCCGACCGCGATCGCCGACCTCGAGGCCCGGCTGCGCAAGGGCGAGCCCGACGTCGTGCTGCTCGGTGCGACCGGCACCGGCAAGAGCGCGACGACCGCCTGGCTGGTCGAGAACGTGCAGCGCCCCACCCTGGTGATGGCGCCCAACAAGACGCTGGCGGCCCAGCTGGCCAACGAGTTCCGCGAGCTGCTGCCGCACAACGCGGTGGAGTACTTCGTCTCGTACTACGACTACTACCAGCCCGAGGCGTACGTCCCGCAGACCGACACCTACATCGAGAAGGACTCTTCGATCAACGAGGAGGTCGAGCGGCTGCGCCACTCGGCGACGATGAGCCTGCTGACCCGGCGCGACGTCATCGTGGTGGCCTCGGTGTCCTGCATCTACGGCCTCGGAACGCCGCAGGAGTACGTCGACCGGATGGTCCGGCTGACTGTCGGCGACACGATCGAGCGCGACAAGCTGCTGCGCCGCTTCGTCGACGTCCAGTACACCCGCAACGACCTGGCGTTCACCCGCGGCACCTTCCGCGTGCGCGGCGACACCGTCGAGATCTTCCCGGTGTACGAGGAGCTCGCCGTCCGGATCGAGATGTTCGGCGACGAGATCGAGAAGGTCATGACGCTGCATCCGCTGACCGGCGAGGTGGTGGCCGAGCACGAGGAGGTCTTCGTGTTCCCGGCCACCCACTACGTGGCGGGTCCGGAGCGGATGGAGCGCGCGGTCAAGGGCATCGAGCTCGAGCTGGCCGACCGGCTGGCCGAGATGGAGGCGCAGGGCAAGCTGCTGGAGGCGCAGCGGCTGCGGATGCGCACGACCTACGACGTCGAGATGATGCGCCAGGTCGGCTTCTGCAACGGCATCGAGAACTACAGCCGCCACATCGACGGCCGGCCGCAGGGCACGGCCCCGCACACGCTGCTCGACTACTTCCCCGAGGACTTCCTGCTCGTCCTCGACGAGTCGCACGTGACGGTGCCGCAGATCGGCGCGATGTACGAGGGCGACCGCTCGCGCAAGTCGACGCTGGTCGACCACGGCTTCCGGCTGCCCAGCGCGATGGACAACCGCCCTCTCAAGTGGGAGGAGTTCCTCGAGCGGACCGGCCAGACCGTCTACCTGTCGGCGACGCCCGGGCCGTACGAGCTGAGCCGGGTGAAGTCCGACGTGGTCGAGCAGGTCATCCGGCCGACCGGCCTGGTCGACCCGGAGATCGTCGTGAAGCCGACGAAGGGGCAGATCGACGACCTCGTGCACGAGATCCGCCTGCGGGCCGAGCGCGACGAGCGCGTGCTCGTCACGACGCTGACCAAGAAGATGAGCGAGGACCTCACCGACTACCTGCTCGAGCTGGGCATCCGGGTGCGCTACCTGCACTCCGAGGTCGACACCATCCGCCGCATCGAGCTGCTCAAGGAGCTGCGGCAGGGCCACTACGACGTCCTCGTCGGCATCAACCTGCTGCGCGAGGGCCTCGACCTGCCGGAGGTGTCGCTGGTCGCGATCCTCGACGCCGACAAGGAGGGCTTCCTGCGCTCCGGCACGTCGCTGATCCAGACGATCGGCCGGGCCGCCCGCAACGTGTCGGGCCAGGTCCACATGTACGCCGACAAGATCACGCCGTCGATGGCCAAGGCGATCGACGAGACCAGCCGCCGGCGGGCCAAGCAGGTCGCCTACAACCTCGAGAAGGGCGTCGACCCGCAGCCGCTGCGCAAGCGGATCGCCGACATCCTCGACGACATCGTCCGCGACGACCCCGAGCTGCTCAGCGGCCGCAACGCGACGCGCGGCAAGGCGCCGGTGCCCGGCATGAGCTCGCCCGGCGGCGCCGGCACGCACGCCAAGGAGCTGGCCGGGATGCCGCGGGCCGAGCTGGCCATGCTGATCCAGCAGCTGTCCGACCAGATGCACGAGGCGGCCCGCGACCTGAAGTTCGAGCTGGCCGCGCGGCTGCGCGACGAGGTGAACGAGCTGAAGAAGGAGATGCGCGGGATGGACGCCGCCGGGGTGCGATAGCGGTCGAACCGGTATCTCGTCCACGTTCGCGCACCTCTGGTCATCCGGGGAGACACGGGAGCGGCGGAGTGCAGGTCCTCGGGTTCGACGACGACGACCGGGCTTTTCTCGCCCTGCCCGCGGCAGCACTGGCGTTGGCGACGGCACTCGTCCTGGGTCTCGGCCTGGGGTTCGTCCTCGACCGGTCGAGCGCAGCTGCAGTACCGGCCGACAGCCCAGCGGCCGCTGAGTCGACCGAGCCGCAGGGCTGCGTCGCCGCCGTGGACCGGGCAGTCGAGGCGCTGGCCGTGGCCAGGGAGGTCGACGTCGCCCTCTCAGCCCACACGGACGTGCTGAACGACTTGCGGGCGCGGCGTGTAACACCGGAACAGGCCCTCCAGCTCTCGGCGCCCCTCCTGACGGAGGGCGCTGAGCGCTCCGTCGAGCTGGACGTGCTGACCCAGCGGTTCGAGCAGGTCGCCAGCGGCTGCCGGGGATGACCCGCTGGTGTCCTGCGAGTGGGCGTCAGGCGGCCTCGGCGAACGCGATCACGTTGTCCCGGTAGTGGCCGCTGCCGCGGTCGAAGGTGCCCCCGCAGGTCACGAGCCGGACCTCGCGGCGGAGCGTCGGCAGGTAGACCTCGTCGGTGGGGAACTCGTCCTTGGGGTACCGCGCCACGCGTCGGACCACGAACCCGAGCGCCGCTCCGGTGGCGGTCACCACCTCGACGCGGTCGCCCGGTCGCAGTTCGCGCAGACGGTAGAAGACCGCCGGTCCCGCCTTCGAGTCCACGTGGCCGAGCAGCACGGCGGGTCCGGCCTCTCCCGGACGAGGGCCCTCGGCGTACCAACCGACCTGCTGCCACTGCCGGGGGACGTCGACCGTGCCGTCCGGCAATCGCCCGAGCTCCTCGACTGCGGCGTCCACGCTGATCCGGGGTACCCGAACCCGGACCGGGTCGGACGCAGCGGGCAACTCCTGCACCGAGCGGAAGCCCGGAGTGCTGCGGGCCGCTGGCGACGAGAGCCCTGTGGGCGGCGCGGACGCCCGCTCGGACGCCGGTGCGCTGCAGCCGGAGGCGAGCACGAGCCCGGTGACGACGAGCGCTCGTCGCACGTCAGGACTCGCCGACGGTGCCGCCTCCGCCGGTCTGCGCTCCGCCTCGGGGAAGACCGGCGGCGACCTCGTCGCCCACGGCCTCGGCGAGCGTCTCGGCCAGCGTGAACATGTGCCGGTAACCCGAGGCGGACAGCTCCTGGGCGCGGCTGAAGTCCTTCGCGGCCCAGGCGTCCGTGAGACTCGTGAGATCCCGGTCGTGCGCCGTGACGGCAGCGGTCAGCTCGGCCGCAGGCAGGCGACCGTCCGTCGCGGTGGACAGGAACGCGCCGATCTCGCCCGCAAAGCGGTCCAGCGCCTCGCCGGAGGACGACCGGGCGCCCTCGTCGCCCCCTGCGGTCGCCGTGGCGTACGCGACCAGGCCTTCGACGTGACCGGCCCAGACCTGCAGGAACCGACGGGCGGCGATGTCGCCGTACAGCGCTCTCATGGCGGTCGCCAGCTCGGACGTGTTGGCGTTGAGTGTGGTCGTGGCGGCCTGCAGCTCTGGGGCCCGGTCCGCGGCGGCCCGCATCGCCTCGACCATCAGCCCCATGTGCTCCGCCAGCAGTCGGCTCAACGCCGACTGCAACAGCCTGCGGGGGGCCTGCAGCTCGGTGACCGGGAGCCCCTGTGAGGCGGCGATCGGACCGGCGAGGACGTCCGCCGTCATGAGCATGTGGCTGAAGCACTCCCGGCCGACCTCGTAGGCGCGGGTCCAGTCCTTCGCGGCGTAGGCGTCGGCCTGGGCGAGCAGCGTGTCGACGTGCATGCGGATCGCATCCTCGACCTGCTCCGGAGTCAGAGCCGCCTGCACGGCCGACGACAGCAGCCGCCCGATGTCACCTTCCGTCACCTGCAACCGCGAGCGGGCCTGCTGCTTCGCTGCCTCGTCCCGGTCGACCAGCCCGGCCGCGTAGTCCTGGAGCTGTCGCACGTGTGCCGCCCAGAGCTGACCGAACGACGCCGCGGCGTCCTTTCCGTACAGCTCACCGATCACCGCGCTCAGCTCGTCGGCGTTGCGGTCCACGGAGACGACCGTGGCCTGGGTCCGCTCGTCGACGCCGGCGATGCGCTCCCGCATCAGGACGACGGTCAGGCGGACGTGCTCTCCCAGCAGCATCTGCAGCCCGCTGCGCAGTTCGACGGCGGTCGTCTGGACGCGAGGGCCGGCAGCGGCCGGTGCGTGGGTCGAGAGCGGGTGGCTCACGGCCCGATCAGGGCTGGGTGCGGCTCCGCAGGCGCAGGCCAGCGCCAGAGCAGCGAGCCCAGCCGTGCTGCGGACGAGCGTCGAGGGCGTCACCCCGTGACAGAGGTGTCAGGCCGCCGGCCGATACCAGCCGGGCGCCGCAGCGTCTACCACCCGCCGTCACCAGAATTCGTCTACCCGGCGCGCAAGTCCGACGGGGCCAACTCGGCGGCGTCGGGGGACAGGGCGTCCCCGAGGGGAGCCGGCTGCAGTTGAACCCGGCGCTCACCGACAGCGGCCGGGCTCTGCAGGAGTACGGCATGTACGTGGTCGGCAACTCGGGCTCGTCGAAGGTCTACGTGCAGGACCGGCGCACCGCCGACTGGGACAGCACTGTGACACGAAGCATGCTCAGCGGCATTCCGTGGTCGCAGTTCCGGGTGCTCGCACAGCAGTATCAGCAGCGCACCAGGGCGGCGACGGGCAAGGGCCGATCGGGCTCTGCCCGCCAGTCGCGGCACGTGAACGGCTGTTACCCGACAGTAGGTAGCCTGTGCGCTCCAGGATCAGAGGAGCAGCGTGCAGGCACAGACAGCAGCGGACGGCGGACGGCCGCTGCGCATCGCGCTCCTCTCCTACCGCAGCAAGCCGCACTGCGGCGGCCAGGGCGTCTACGTCCGCGCGCTCAGCCGCGAGCTCGTCGCCCTCGGGCACAGCGTGGAGGTCGTCAGCGGACCCCCGTACCCCGAGCTCGACCCCGGTCCTGCGCTGACCACGCTGCCCAGCCTCGACCTCTACCGCGAGCCCGACCCGTTCCGGGTGCCGCACCTGCGCGAGTTCCGCTCGGCGACCGACGTCCTCGAGTTCCTGATGATGTGCACGGCCGCCTTCCCGGAACCGCTGACGTTCAGCCTGCGCGCGGCCAAGGCGCTCAAGGGCCGCCAGGGCGAGTTCGACCTGGTGCACGACAACCAGACACTGGGCTACGGGATGCTGCTGCTGCAGCGGGCCGGCTTCACCGTCGTGGCCAACGTCCACCACCCGATCACCGAGGACCGGCGCCACGACATCGTCGCCGCCCGCACGCAGGGGATCAAGAAGCGGCTGAGCACCCGCCGCTGGTACTCCTTCCTGCGCATGCAGGGCCGGGTCGTGCGCCGCATGCCGGCCGTGATGACGGTCAGCCAGAACTCCTTCGTCGACATCGTCCGCGACTTCCGCGTCCCCGCCGAGAAGCTCACGGTCGTGCCGGTCGGCGTCGAGGTCGACGTCTTCCGCCCGCCGACCGCGCCGCGCGTGCCCGGCCGGATCGTCGCCACCGCCAGCGCCGACGTCCCGCTCAAGGGCCTCGTGCCGCTGCTCGAAGCGGTCGCCAAGCTGCGCACCGAGCGCGACGTCGAGCTCGTCGTCGTCGGCCGTCCGAAGCCGGGCGGCGCCGCGGCGGCGGCGATCGACCGGCTCGGGATCGCCGACTGCGTCCGCTTCGTGTTCGGCGTCCCCGAGGCCGAGCTGGTCGAGCTGTTCGGCTCCGCCGAGGTCGCGGTCGTCCCGAGCCTGTACGAGGGCTTCAGCCTGCCGGCCATCGAGACGCTGGCCTGCGCGACGCCGCTGGTCGCGACCACCGCCGGCGCGCTGCCCGAGGTCGTCGGACCGGACGGCGTCAGCGCCCTGCACGTCCCGCCGGGCGACCCGGAGGCCCTCGCCGCTGCCATCGGTCGGGTGCTCGACGACCCCGAGCTCGCAGCCCGGCTCGGCGCCGCCGGACGCGCGCGCGTGGTCGAGTTCTACACGTGGCGGGCGGTCGCCGAGAAGACCGTCGCCTGGTACCGCACCGTCGTGAACGAGGAGAAGTAGTGCTCACCGTCGACTTCGACCGCTTCCCCGTCGGCCCCGGCGATCGGGTGCTCGACATGGGCTGCGGAGGTGGGCGGCACGCGTTCGCGCTGCTGCGCCGCGGCGCACACGTCACCGCCCTGGACATGGACGCCGCGGAGCTCAAGGACGTCGCCGGCATGTTCACGGCGATGCGGGACGAGGGCGAGGTGCCCGAGGGCGCGACCGCCGCCGCCGTGCGCGGCACCGCGTACGCCCTGCCGTTCGCCGACGCGACGTTCGACTACGTCGTCTGCTCCGAGGTGCTGGAGCACCTGCCCCAGGACAGCCGCGCCATGGCCGAGCTGACCCGGGTTCTCAAGCCCGGCGGGCTGATGGCCGTCACGGTGCCGCGCTGGGGGCCCGAGCTGGTCTGCTGGGCGCTGTCGAGCGCTTACCACGAGGCCGAGGGCGGTCACGTCCGGATCTACCGCGGCACCGAGCTGCTGCGCCGGCTGACCGCCGTCGGCCTCGAGCCGGTCGAGAGCCACCACACCCACGCGCTGCACTCGCCGTACTGGTGGCTCAAGTGCGCCGTCGGTGTCACCGACGGCGACAACCCGGCCGTCAAGGCGTACCACCGCTTGCTGGTCTGGGACATGATGAAGGCGCCGAGGCTGACCCGGATGAGCGAGAAGCTGCTCGACCCGTTCATCGGCAAGAGCCTGGTGCACTACCTCAGGAAGCCGTCCCGTGCTGCTGCGTGACCTCCCGGGCGTCCTGACCGCGGCCCAGCTGACGCAGACCGTCGAGGCGATCGCCGCCGCCCAGCACCCGACCGGCGCGCTGCCCTGGCCCGACGGCCACACCGACCCGTGGGACCACGTCGAGTGCGCGATGGCGCTCGTGCTCGGCGGCCGGCTCGACGAGGCGGCCGCGGCGTACGCCTGGATGCGGCGCACGCAGGAGGCGGACGGCGCCTGGCGCACCAAGTACGACGGCGAGGCGGTGCTCGACCCGACCGTCGACACCAACCAGGTCGCCTACGTCGCCGTGGGCGTGTGGCAGTGGTGGACCGTCACCGGCGACCGGGCGTTCGTCGACCTGATGTGGCCGACCGTGCAGCGGGCGCTCGACCTCGTCGTGTCCGCCCAGCTGCCCGGCGGGCAGCTCGCGTGGTGCCGCGACCCGGAGGGCGTCGTGACCGGCGACGCGCTGCTGACCGGCTCGTCGTCGAGCTACCAGTCGCTGCGCTGCGGCATCGCCCTGGCCGAGCTGGTAGGGGAGGAGCAGCCGGGCTGGGAGGTCGCCGCCGGGCTGCTCCAGCACGCCGTCGCCCACCACCCCGAGGTGTTCCTCGACAAGAGCCGCTTCTCGATGGACTGGTACTACCCGGTGCTCGGCGGTGCCGTCCGCGGCGAGGCCGGACTGCAGCTGCTCGCCGACCGGTGGGACGAGTTCGTCGTGGCCGACGTGGGCGCGCGCTGCGTCGCCGACCGGCCGTGGGTCACCGGCGCCGAGACCGCCGAGCTGGCGCTGTCGCTGATGGCGCTGGGCGAGCACGACCGGGCGCTGCGCCTGCTGACCGACGTGCAGCACCTGCGCGAGGACGACGGCTCGTACTGGACCGGCCTGGTCTTCGACGAGGGCGTGCGCTGGCCGGTCGAGCGGTCGTCCTGGACGTCCGCCGCGATCGTCCTGGCCGCGGACGCGCTGGCCGGCGGCCCGACGGCCGACCTGTTCACCGGCAGCTCGCTCCCGACCGGCGTCCTGCTCCCGTCGGACGCGTGCCACGCGCTGGACGCCGCCTGCACCACGTCCGACTAGGACCGGCTCAGCAGTCGGCCGGCACCGACCGCAGCCCGGTGGCCGTCGCCACCACGACGGCCCGGTCGTCGGCGACCAGCGGCCCGATCGCGGGCACCGTGCGCTCGGACCGGGACTCGCCCGAGACCGGGTCCGCGCAGACCAGGCGGCGGCCCGCCGGGTCGGTGACCCACAGCCGGCCAGCGGCGACCACCGCGACCGCCCCGGCCCGACCCGGGCTCGGCGCGCGCCGAGCCGGA
>JAOPVV010000261.1 GCA_025966005.1 Frankiales bacterium | reverse complement strand
TGCTCGGCCGCCAGCGCGGCGAGCTCGGGGTCGCCGCGTCGCGACACCAGCGCGAGGGCCTGCAGCACGCCGTCGTGCACCGACCGGCTCAGCCGCTCGCGCTCGGCCCCGGCGGCCTGCAGCGCGACCGCCGCGGAGTACGCCGTCTCGGCCCGGCGCGCGAGCTGCACGACGTAGCCGACGACCGCGCCGACCAGCAGGAGGAGCACCAGGCTGTTGACGGTCGCCTGCGAGACGCCGCCGCGCTCCACGACGGCTGCCGCCCCGACGAGCGCACCGGCGGCCGTGCCGGCGACCCAGCCCGACCACACCGCCCAGGCCAGCACCGGCGCGGCGGCCCAGCTGACCGTCAGCGTCGGGTCGCCCTCCCGGATGAGGTCGGCCTCGAGGACCGCGATGGACGACAGCAGCGCCGCCACCGTGACCCCGAGGTCGGCGACGAGCAGCGGCCAGCGACGGCGCCGGCGGTCTGCGTAGAGCTGGGCGGCCAGGGCGGTCCAGACGGCCATCGCGCCGAGCACCGCCCAGCCCAGGGCGGGCCGGCGGTAGGTGTCGGTGTAGACGGCCATCGAGCCGGCGGCGTACAGCAGCGCCGCCAGCCGGTAGACCGCGACGGCCCGCCACAGCGCTGTGTCCAGCCGCAGCGCGGTGTCGAGGTCCAGTCGCAGCGCGGTGTCGAGCCGCACCGTCCGGTCCGGTCTAGCTGGCGCGGCGCGTAGGGGCGGGCGCGTCGCTGACGAGCGACTCCCGGGCGGCGCTGCGCGCCTCCTCGAGAGCGGCCTTGGCCTTGGTGGCGTACTGGTCGACGTACTCCTGGCCCGACAGCACCATCAGCTCGTACATGATCTCGTCGGTGATCGACCGCAGGACGAAGCGGTCGCCCTCCATGCCGACGTAGCGGCTGAAGTCGAGCGGCTTGCCGATCCGGACCTCGACCTTGGCGATCTTGGGGATGCCGCCCCCGCCGGGCTGGATGTCGGCCATGCCGACCAGCCCGACCGGGATGACCGGCACGCCGGCCTCCAGGGCCATCCGGGCCACGCCGGTCTTGCCGCGGTAGAGCCGGCCGTCCGGCGAGCGGGTGCCCTCCGGGTACAGGCCGAGCAGGTCGCCGTCGAGCAGCACCTGCAGGCCGGTGCCGAGGGCGGCCTCGCTGGCCTTGCCGCCCGAGCGGTCGATCGGGATCATTCCCACGCCGCTGAAGAACTGGCGCATGAGCCAGCCCTTGGGCCCGCGCCCGGTGAAGTAGTCGCTCTTGGCCAGGAACGTGACCCGGCGCGGCACGACCAGCGGGATCATGAAGTTGTCGAGGAACGTCGTGTGGTTGCCGGCCAGGATCGCCGCGCCCGACGTCGGGAGGTTCTCCATCCCCGTGACCGTCGGCCGGAACAGCAGCCGCAGGATCGGCGTGAGGACGGCCTTGACGAGCCAGTAGCCCATGTCGCCTCCTCTGCTCGTCGCATCGCGCCGGCCCCGAGCCCGCCGGGGACCTGCTGCCCGGTGACCCTATGGCCGCGAGGATCGCCGCGGCAACGACCCCGGTCCCCGCGAGGTCCGTCCCGGGAGGTGCCGGTGCCCGCAGGGGCGTGGCACCATGCCTGCACCGCCGGTCGGACCTGTCCGGCCGGCCTCGTCGACCGCCGCTGGAGCCCTCCGTGTCCTCTCCCGTCCTCCCGGGCGCCGAGCCGATCGACCTTCCCGGCGGCCCGGTGGGCGTGCTGCTCAGCCACGGCTTCACCGGCACCACGCAGAGCGTGCGGTCGTGGGCCGAGCACCTGTCGGCCGCCGGCCTGAGCGTCCTCGCACCGCGCCTGCCCGGACACGGCACCACGTGGCAGGACATGAATGCGACGCGCTGGGACGACTGGTACGGCGAGCTCGAGCGCTCCTTCGACGCGCTGCGGGCGCGCTGCGACACCGTCTTCGTCATGGGCCTGTCGATGGGCGGGACGCTCACGCTGCGCCTGGCCGAGCAGCGCGCCGCCCAGGTCGCCGGGATCGTCGTGGTGAACACCTCGCTGGCCAGTGACCGCAAGGACGCCCGGCTCGCGCCGCTGCTGTCGAAGGTCGTGCCGTCGTTGCCCGGAGTGGGCAGCGACATCAAGAAGGAGGGCGTCACCGAGCTCGCCTACACCCGCGTGCCGCTCAAGGCCTTCGTCTCGCTGCGGCAGGCCTGGCCGGTCGTCCGCCGCGACCTGGGGAAGATCACCTGCCCGGCGCTGGTGTTCCGCAGCAGCGTCGACCACGTCGTCGAGCCGGTGAGCGGACGCGCGCTGCTGGAGGGCCTCGGATCCGGCGCAGCCGGCGGCACCGTCGAGGAGCGGGTGCTCGAGCACAGCTACCACGTCGCGACCCTCGACAACGACGCCCCGACGATCTTCGACGGCAGCCTGGCGTTCGTCCGCGCGCACGCCCCCGCCGCGGCCTGAGCCGTGGGCACCCCGACCCCTCCGCCCGGCCGGCGCGACAACGGCCTGCCCTCCACCGACTGGGGCGCGCTGGTCGACCTCGACCCCCGGTTGTCCGAGGCGCTGCTGGCCTCGCTCGCGGCCGCCGGCGTCGCGGCCTACGTCGAGCCGGCAGGCGGCCAGCACGCCATCACCCGCGCCTCGCAGC
>JAOPVV010000197.1 GCA_025966005.1 Frankiales bacterium | reverse complement strand
TGGGGCACCGCGCGATCGTAGGCCGAGCTGCCCGCGACGCAGACGCGGCGGCCGGCTCGGTCGGTGGGTCAGGCCCAGCGGGCGGTGCGCGCGCTGACGACCGCAGCCGCGGCGGCGCCGGCGGTGGAGGTGCGCAGGACGCTGCTGCCCAGCCGGACCGGCCGGCCACCGGCGGCCTCGAGCCGCCTCAGCTCCTTGTCGGTGATCCCGCCCTCGGGGCCGACGACCAGCAGCAGGTCACCGGTCTCCGGCAGCGCCGTGGTGGCCAGCGGCTCGGTGGCGCTCTCGTGCAGCACGAGGCAGGTGGAGACGGCCACGCGCTCGAGCAGCGCCGGGGTGTCGAGCCAGGTGCCGACCACCGGGTGGCGTGCCCGGCGGGACTGCTTGCCGGCCTCCCGCGCCGTCGACTGCCAGCGCCCGAGGGCCCGCTCCCCGCGCGCGCCCTCCCACTTCACGACGCAGCGCTCGGCCGACCACGGGACCACCTCGTCGACGCCGACCTCCGTCGCCAGCTCGACCGCGAGCTCGCCGCGGTCCCCCTTGGCGATGGCCTGCACGAGCACCAGGCGCGGGGACGGCTCGGGCTCGACCTCGCGGGAGACGACCCGCAGGTGCACGACGTCCTGTCCGAGGCCGGTGACGACGCAGCGCGCCCGGGTGCCGCGCCCGTCGGCGAGGTCGACGTCCTCGCCGACCTTCACGCGCCGCACGGTGGCGGCGTGCCGTCCCTCCGGGCCGTCGAGCACCAGCTGGTCGCTCGTCAGGTCGTCGTGGAGGAACAGCGGTGCCGTCACCGGCGCAGGCGTCCGAACAGCCCGTGGCCCTTGCCGGAGACGCCGGGGCGCTCCTCGCCACGCAGCCGGGCGAGGTCGCGCAGCAGCTCCTCCTGCTTGGCGTCGAGCTTGGTCGGCACCTGCACGTCGAGGTGGACGTGCAGGTCTCCGCGGCCGGTCGCACGCAGGTGCGGCACGCCGCGCGCCCGCAGGGTCAGGACGGCGTCGGGCTGGGTGCCCGGCGCGATGTCGAGCTCCTCGTCGCCGTCGAGGGTGCTGAGCGGCAGGCAGGTGCCCAGGGCCGCCGCGGTCATCGGCAGCGACAGGGTGCAGTGCAGGTCGTCGCCCTCGCGGGTGAACACCGGGTGCGACCGCTCGACGATCTCGACGTACAGGTCACCGGCCGGACCGCCGCCCGGACCGACCTCGCCCTCGCCGGTGAGCCGGATGCGCATGCCGTCCTCGACACCGGCCGGCACCTTCACGGTCAGGGTGCGGCGGGCGCGGACCCGGCCATCGCCGGAGCACTCGCCGCAGGGGTGCTCGATGATCGATCCCAGTCCGGCGCAGCGCGGGCAGACCCGCGTCGTCATGACCTGCCCGAGGAACGAGCGCTGCACCTGCTGCACCTCGCCGCGACCGCGGCAGGTGTCGCAGGTGACCGGGTGCGTGCCGGTGGCCGTGCCCGCACCGGTGCAGGTGCCGCAGACGACCGCGGTGTCAAGGGTCAGCTCGCGCTCGGCGCCGAAGGCCGTCTCGGACAGGTCGCACTCGAGCCGCAGCAGCGCGTCGGCGCCCTGGCGCGCGCGGCTGCGCGGACCTCGCGAGGTGCCCCCGCCGCCGAAGAAGGCGTCCATGATGTCGCCGAGGCCGCCGAACCCCTGGGAGAACGGGTTCCCCTGCGAACCAGGGCCGTTCGACAGCGGATCGCCACCGAGGTCGACGACCTGGCGCTTCTGCGGGTCTGACAGCACCTCGTACGCCGCCGTCACCGCCTTGAAGCGCTCCTGCTCCGCGGGGTCGGGGTTGACGTCCGGGTGCAGCTGACGGGCCAGCTTGCGGTAGGCCTTCTTGATCTCGTCGTCGCTCGCGTCCTGGGCCACGCCCAGGACGCCGTAGTAGTCCGCCATCTCAGGCGCCCGCCAGCAGCTCGCCGACGTAGCGCGCCACCGCCCGGACCTGGCCCATGTTGCCGGCGTAGTCCATCCGAGTCGGTCCGACGACCCCGAGGCCGCCGTAGGCCCCGCCGTCGGGTCCGTAGCCCATCGTGACCACGGAGGTGGACCGGAGTCCCTCCACGCTGTTCTCCTCGCCGATCTTGACGTGCACGGTGGTGGGGTCGTTGACCTCACCCATGAGCTTGAGCAGGACGACCTGCTCCTCGAGGGCCTCGAGGACGGGCCGGATCGTCAGGGGGAAGTCGACGCTGTGCCGGGTGAGGTTCGCGGTGCCCGCGAGGGCGATCCGCTCCTCGGGCTGGTCGACCAGGGTCTCGAGCAGGACGGCCATCACGCTGGTGAGGACCGGCTGGATCGCGACGGGGGCGGCGTCGGGCAGGTCGGCCAGCGCGGCCGGTGCGTCGACGAGCCGGGCGCCGTGCAGACGCGTCCCGAACACGCCGCGCAGCACCACCACGTCGTCCTCGGACAGGCTGGCGCCCAGCTCGAGGACCCGCTGCTCGACGCGGCCGGTGTCGGTGATGAGCACCAGCAGCAGCCGGGTCGGCGCCAGGTGGACGATCTCGAGGTGGCGGACGGCGCTGCGCGACAGCGACGGGTACTGCACGACCGCGACCTGCCGGGTCAGCTGGGCGAGCAGGCGCACCGAGCGGCGCACGACGTCGTCGAGGTCGACCGCGCCCTCGAGGAAGGACTGGATCGCCCGGCGCTCGGGGGCCGACAGCGGCTTGACGCTGGAGAGCTTGTCGACGAACAGCCGGTAGCCCTTGTCGGTCGGGATGCGCCCGGCGCTGGTGTGCGGGTGGGTGATGAAGCCCTCGTCCTCCAGGGCTGCCATGTCGTTGCGCACGGTCGCCGGGCTGACGCCCAGCGAGTGCCGCTCCGCGAGCGCCTTGGAGCCGACCGGCTCCGTGGTGCTGACGAAGTCCTCGACGATGGCGCGGAGAACCTCGAGCTTGCGGTCGTCCAGCACGCTCGAACCTCCTCTGGCACTCGTCTTCGCCGAGTGCCAAGTGTACGGCGAGTGGGCCGTCCAGCCCGGCGTGTCGGATCCGTTCACCCCGTCGTCGGGTCGTCCGGTCAAGCCCAGCAGGCACTCGAACGTGACGGGGCCCGCGAGCAGCGCCTTCTCCGGGCGACGACTCCGTCTAGACGGCCTGCGACTAATAGTACGGCTGATGACAATAGTACGGCCGCCGCCGTACTATTGTGAAGAGCCGTACTTTTGAGGAGCAGCGATGAGCCGGCAACGTGTGAGTAGCGCCCTGCGTGCCGTCCTGCCGGCGGGCGCCGCACTCGAGGTGCAGCAGGAGTCGACTTTCATCGAGGTGCACATCGCTGGCGCGCGCGTCGCCGCGGTCTGGCTGGACGCCGGCACTGCCGCAGCTGTCCGCCAAGCTCGGGCTGAAGCTCCGCAGGTGAAGCTCGTCGTTGCTCCGCGCTTCAGTGCCGGCGCTCTGAGCGCAGTCCGAGAGGCCGGTTTGGGCTGGGTGGATGAGTTCGGCGGCGCAGAGTTCGCCTTCGACGGTGTAGTGGTGTCGCGCACCGGCTTGCCCGCGACCAAGCGGCGGGCGCGGGGGTGGACTCCGGCGACGCTGGGAGTCGCCGAGGCGCTCCTGACGGGCACCCGCGGAACGGTGAGCGCCTTGAGAGAGCGACTTCACGTGTCGCCCAACACCGTCGCAGTGGCACTGCAGACGCTGACGGACGCCGGACTGCTGACAGCCACGGCAGCGAGGGGGCGCAACTCCGGGCGTTCGATCTCTGAGCCCGCAGCGTTGCTTGAGGCGTACGCGCAGGCTGCGGCGGACCTTCACATGCAGCAGTCGCTGACCGTTGGAGCGCTGTGGCGCGACCCCGTTGCGGATCTCGCCAACTTCGGTGCGCGCCTAGACGACGCCAGCCTCACGTGGGCGGCGACGGGCGCGCTAGCCGCTGCCGTGCAGGCGCCATACCAGACCCAAGTAGCCCCATGGGTGGTGTACGTGAGGTCGACAACGGTGGCCGACCTGCTGTACGCGGCGAGCATCGTTGGGCTCGAGCCAATCAACGGTGGACGACTTGAGCTTCGCGCGTTCCCATCGCCGTCGACGGAACGGCTGACGGAGCGGCTTGATGGGGTCTGCGTGGTGCCCTGGCCACGGTCATACGCGGATCTACGCTGGACTGGTGTCCGGGGTGAAGGCGCAGCCGATCACCTGGCGGAGGTCATGATGAAGGCGCAGCTTGTCTGACGATCGGCGGTCGCAGGCGGCCCGGGCTGCCGCGGAGCAGGCCCTCGTACGTGTCGTGCACTTCTATGGCGAGACCCCAGCCTTCGTGTTGCTCGGCGGATTGGTGCCGCAACTGCTCTGCGCGGCCGCGACGATGCCCCACGCCGGAACCACTGACATCGACGTGCAGGTGGACCTGGAGATAGCTAGCGACTCCGCGGGTGCGCGACGGCTAGAGGTCGCCCTTCGCGATGCCGGCTTCGAGCCCGAAGGCGAGGTGTGGCGCTGGCAGACGACGACCAGCCACGGGACGACGGCTGTCGTGAAGTTCGAGCTGCTGGCGGATCAGGAGGATCGGCCTGCCGACCGGGTGATCACCTTCCTCAGTTGCGAGGCTCTGGGAGCGGCCAACATCCGCGGGACTGGCTACGCGGCACGGGACGTTCGCGAGATGCAGCTCAGCGCGGACGCTGACGGGGTCCCGCGCACCGTGACCATCCGCGTGACGGGCTTGGCAGGCTTCCTGCTGGCCAAGGTTGGCGCCGCCAAGTCCCGCTCCAAGCCGCGCGATTGGTACGACATCGCATATGTGCTGCTGCACAACGACGAGCGCCTTGATGGCGCGGAGGCGGTGCGGATTGCGTTTGGTCCGGTGCCTCAGGTGCGGACGGCGCTGTTGGACTTGCGTGCGAACTTCGACGACGAGACGTGTCAAGGGACGCGGGCGTACGTCGACCAGGTGACGCTCGATGACCCCGAGCTTGATCCGGTCCAGGCCGGTGCGGACGCGATGCTTGCGGTTCGCGCCTTCTGCGCGAGCTTGCTGTAGGTATCTGCTTGCGACTGCAAGCTGCCCGGGGTGGGCATGAGTCGCCGCCGGACGAGCTCGCCGCTGTGGACACGCTTGTCGCCGCCCGGACGACTTTGACGTGCGCCGTACTCCCGCCTGCGCCGCCACCGGACACGACACGGCGGCGGTCGGGGGCTCGGCGGCCGCGGCCGGACGGCGGGGCTCAGGGCCCGGCGTCGGGGCTCCCCGTCACCCGGCGCCAGGCGGTCTTGTCCAGGTCCTGCGCGACCTGGGGCCGGCCGTACAGCCAGCCCTGGGCGAGGTCGACCCCGATCCCGCGCAGGACGTCCGCGACGCCGAGGGTCTCGACGCCCTCCGCCACCACGTGCAGGCCGAGGTCGTGCGCCAGGCGCACCACCCCTGCCACGAGGGTGGCGTCCCGCGGCTCGCGGTCCACCCGGACGTTGAAGGCGCGGTCCAGCTTCAGCCGGTCGACCGGCAGGTCGCGCAGGTAGGACAGCGACGAGTAGCCGGTGCCGAAGTCGTCGACGGCACAGGAGATCCCGGACTTCGCGAGGGTCCGGATGGCCGCACGTGCCCGGGCGTCGACCAGGGCGCTCTCGGTGATCTCGACGCTGACGCGCCCGCGGGCGGCAGCGAGGATCGTCCCGAGGCGCTCGACGACCAGCGGGTCGTGCAGCGCGGCCGGCGACACGTTGCAGGCCACCGGCACGTCGTAGCCGCCGGCGTACCACTCGAGCGCCCGGTCGGCGCTCTCCTGCGCCACGGCCAGGGTGATCTCGTCGATGAGGTCGGTCTGCTCCGCCAGCGGCACGAACAGGTCGGGCAGCAGCAGACCGCGCTCCGGGTGCCGCCAGCGGACCAGGGCCTCGACCTCCTGCACCTGCCCGCTGCGCAGGTCCATGAGCGGCTGGTAGTGCAGGACGAGCCCTCCGGCGGTCCCGACCGCCTCGCGCAGGTCGGCCAGGAGCGCGAGGCGCTCGCTGCGCTCGCGGTCGAGGGTGGCGTCGAAGACGGCGCACCCGGCACGGGTGGCCTTGGCGCGGTACATCGCGAGGTCCGCGTGCTGCAGCAGCCGGCCGGGCTCGCAGCCGTGGTGCGGAGCGACCGCCACCCCGATGCTCCCGGACAGGGTGAGGTCGAGCCCGGGCAGCCGGAACGGCTCCTGCAGGGCCCGCAGCACGTCCTCGGCGACCGCCACCGCCTCCTCGACGCTGCCGGTCGCGTCGAGGCAGACGGCGAACTCGTCGCCGCCCAGCCGTGCGACGGTGCCCCGCTCGCCGATGACCCCGCACAGGCGGCCGCCGAGCTGGCTCAGCACGCGGTCGCCGGCGGCGTGGCCGAGCGAGTCGTTGACGTCCTTGAAGTCGTTGAGGTCGAGCAGCAGCAGGGCCGTCGTCGGTGCGGGCCGCGAGAGCCCGCGCTCGAGTGCCGCGTGCAGGGTGATCCGGTTCGGGAGCCCGGTCAGCGCGTCGTGCCGGGCCTGGTGCAGGACGCGCCCCTCGACCAGGGAGCGCTGCACCGCTCCGGCCAGCACCGTGCAGGCCGTCTGCAGGAAGTCCAGCTCGGTGCCCGAGAAGTCGTGCAGCTCGGTGGTGTGGCAGGACAGGACACCCCACGTCCGACCGTCGACGAGGACGGGCAGCAGGACACCGCTGCGGATGCCGTAGGCGTGGGCGTGGTCCTGCTGGCTGGCGGTGCCGTGCAGGTAGTCGCGGGTGACGAGCGGTTCGCGACCGGCGAGCAGGTCGGCGATCCCCGGCGCCTGTCCGGGGATGCGGGTCGTACCGACGCCCACGCCCTCCAGGGTGCCGGCGCGGACCAGGAGGTCGCCGTCGGGCAGCAGCTCGAGCAGCCCGGTGTTGCCGAGGCGGAGCACGCCGTTGACGGCGTGGACGGCGTGGTCGAACAGCTCGTCGAGGGTCCCCGCGGTCAGCGCCCGGGAGCCGATGCTGGCGAGCACCGCGTGCTGGTCGGCCTGCTGCTGCAACTCGCGTGACGAGGCCCGCTCGCGGGTCACGTCACGCATCGTGAGGACCACTCCTGCGACGGCCGGGTCGTCGAGCAGGTTGTTAGCCACCACCTCCAGGACGCGGACGCCGCCGTCCGGCGCGTGCACGCGGACGTCCGCGGGCGGCCGCGTCCCGGCCGTGGACCGGACCGTCCGCCACCGCGCCGTGGCCTCCTCCAGGTCGTCGTCCACGACCTGCTCGAACATCCCCCGGCTCGCCCCGGCACGCGTCAGGCGCAGCACCGACGGCGAGGCGTACCCGACCTGGCCGTCGGCGTCGACCAGCATCAGCAGGTCGGACGAGTGCTGGACGAGGGCGCGGTGCCGTCGCTGCGACGCGCGGGTCTCCGCGAGCAGGGCCGCGTTGTCGAGCGCCAGGCTCAGGCGCTGGGCCACGAGGTCGACGAGCCGCCGCTCGTCCACCGGGAAGGTGTCGGTGACGCGGCCGACGACCAGCACCCCGAGGAGCTCTCCCCGGGCGCGGAGCCGCGTCGCGTACACGGCGCAGAGGCCTGGCGTGCCGTCCGCGCGGTGCGTCGAGCCGTCGGCGAGCGCCTGCGCCACCAGGTCGTCGTCACCGCCGTCCTGCAGGCAGCGCTCGAGGGCCGCGAGGACGTCCGGGTCGCGGTGGGCCCCGGCCCGCTCGCCGAGGTGGACGACCGCCGGTCCCACGAGGCGCAGGTGGCACGGGGCGTCGAGCTCGTCCGCCACGGTCGCCGCGACCTCCGCCAGCATCCGCTCCGGGCGCCGCAGCGCCTCGTCGACGCTGCACGACACCGCCGCCAGCACGCGCTCCCGTCGGGTCCCCGTGCGCTCGATCTCCCGCAGGGAGACGTCGGCCAGCGCGGACGAGAGCCGGCGCGTCACCTGCCGGGTCCAGCCCAGGGTCGCGTCGTCGTAGGTCCCGCCCGGCTCGTGCCGGGCCAGGGCCAGGACACCGACGATCCGTTCGCCGTGCCGCAGCGGCACCAGCAGCAGCGCCGACACCGGGTACTCGGCCAGCCAGGGGAGGAACTCGGGCGACGCCGGGCCGTCGGCGTAGGGCTCGTGGAGCAGCAGGTGGTCCCCGGCCGCCATGGCCAGCCCGGCGAAGTGGCCGACGTCGAGCCGCTGCGGCGCGAGCGCGTACAGCGTGACGAGGTCGGCCTGGGCCTCGGGCCGGTCGGCGCGCACCGCCACCGCCTCCAGGCTGACGCCGTCCTGGTCGAGCAGCCAGACCGTCCCGCTGCCGCCGACCGTCCGGGTGAGCCCGTCGAGGGCGAGCGCGGCCAGGTGCGGCCGGTCGTGGCCGCGGTCGGCGAGATCGTCGACGACCTGCAGGAGGGACTGCGCGGTCTGCAGCAGCCGCGACGCCGCCTCGGAGGCGTCCACCGGTCGCTCCACCGACTGCTGCAGCAGGTGGCTGACGCCGCCGGCGCCGTCGGCGACAGCGGTGCGCGACACGAGCATCTGCATCACCGACCCGTCCGCGAGGACCCGCTGCTCGGCGGTGTGCCGGCTCTGCGTCCGGCCGGTCAGCAGCTCGTGGAGGGCCGCCCGCACCGCGGGCCTCTCGGCCTCGACGCTCAGATCGAGCACCGACTGGCCGAGCAGCACGCCCTCGTCGCGGCCGAACAGGCGGCACACGGCCGCGTTGACCCGCACGAAGCGGCCGTCGGGTGCGAGCAGGGCGGTGGCCACCGGCAGGTCGCCGAACAGCTCACCGAAGTCCGTGACCAATGTGGTGGGCACCCTTGCCGGCCCCTCGGGCTCGCGGGGACGGACCAGCCCGACCACGACCGCCTCCACCCGACGCCTCGCTGCCCTGGACCGGCCCAGGACCACGCTGAGGGTAGGACCCCGCAGTCCGCCGCGAGGCGGAACACAGGTATGCGGCACCGGACCTGCCGGGGGCCGACCGTCGGGGACGCGTGCCGGGGACTACAGCAGGACGATGAGCAGGATGATGATCAGGACGAGAGCGCCGACGCCGATGTACATGGAAGCCTCCGGGACGTGATGGGCAGAGCGTGATGAGCAGGTGCAGGACACCTGCCCTCGTGATCGTCCGAGAACCCTCCGTCGCGGCGCCGTCACCCGTACGGGCGAGCGCACGGCGCGCCGCCGCCCTGGCACGATGCCGCCCATGACCACGCCGGACG
>JAOPVV010000192.1 GCA_025966005.1 Frankiales bacterium | reverse complement strand
GTCTCGGCCGTCGTCGACCCCGAGCTCGAGCCGGACGTCGCCGACCGGGTCGCGCGCAGCCTGGCCCGCCTGGTCGTCGTGCTCGCGGCCGAGGTGGGCGCCGCCCGCGGGCTGACCTCGACGCAGGTCGACAGCGGGGCGTTCGCCGACGACCAGCGCCAGCAGGCGTGGCTGAGCGGCTCCGGTCTCGAGCACGTCCGCAGCTGGTGGCAGATGAGCCGCCCGGTCGACCCGCGCGAGGCCGAGGACGGCTTCCTGCCGGCGCCCGACCCGGGCGTGGTGATCCGGACCGTGGCCCGCGACCCCGAGACCGGGATGCCGCTGGAGAGCGACCTGGCCGCCGTCCACGACGTGCTCGAGACCGCGTTCACCGACCACTTCAACTACCACGAGGAGACGTTCGACGAGTTCGTCTCCCGGCTGCGCGAGGACCCCGGCCACCGGTGGGACCACTGGTGGATCGCCGAGCTGCAGCCCGACGGCGACGGCCCGCCCGAGCCGGCCGGCGCGCTGGTCGGGGCGGTCTCGCCCGGCGCCGACGGCGGGCCGGACAGCAGCTACGTGGAGTACCTGGGCGTCCTGCGCAGCGCTCGCGGCCGCGGGGTCGCCACCTCCCTGCTGCGGGCCGTGTTCGCCGACGCCGCGCGGCGCGGCCGTCCGTCCGTCGGCATCGAGGTCGACCAGGACTCCTCGACCGGTGCCGCCGGGCTGTACCTGTCGATGGGCTTCACGACGTCGTACGTGACCCAGTCCTGGCACGTCGACCTGCCGGTCCGCCCTTGACACGGACTGCTTCTGTGTCAATGTGACGGAGTGCACACCACTCGTGACTTGCTGTTGGACGCGGCCGCTGACGCGGTCCTGTCCGGCGCCGAGTGGGACCGCGTCCGCATGGTCGACGTCGCCCGCGCGGCGGGGGTGAGTCGGCAGACGCTCTACGTCGAGTTCGGCTCCCGCGACGCGCTCGCCCAGGCCCTGGCGATGCGCGAGGCCCAGCGCTTCATGGACGGCGCCGACGCCGCCCGCGCCGGCCACGAGGGCACTCCCGGCGAGGCCATCGCCGCCGCCTGCGAGTGGACCCTCACCGAGGCGGCCTCCAACCCGCTGCTCAAGGCGGTGCTCACCGATGACACCGGCTCGCTGCTACCGCTGCTCACCACGCGCGCCGAGGCGCTGCTCACCGCGACGCGCGAGCACTGCGCCGCCTACCTCTCGGGCCGCTGGCCCGATCTTGACCGCGGGCTCGTCCTGCTCGTCGCGGAGGCCGTCAACCGGCTGACGCTCTCGCACCTCGTCCTGCCCGGCGGCCGCCCCGACGAGGTCGCCGCCGATCTCGCCCGTCTCGTCGACTCCCTCCTCCCAGGAAAGAGCCAGCCATGAGCACCCACGAGCTCTACACGATCCCCGCCGAGCACGCGACGTGGGATGTCGACATGCAGGGCGCCTCCCGCTTCACCTGGGAGTACGACGACGGCCGCGACCGGCTGCTCTCGCTGTACCAGAAGGGCAAGGACAAGCAGTGGGACCAGGTGCACCGCATCGACTGGGACCTCGAGGTCGACCCGATGGACGTCCTCGGCCTGCCCGACGAGACCATCGCGATCTACGGCACCCCGCAGTGGGACCGGATCAAGGACGACCGCCAGGCCGTCGGTGAGCTCAAGCAGCACATGACGTCCTGGCAGTTCAGCCAGTTCCTGCACGGCGAGCAGGGTGCGATGATCTGCTCCGCGAAGATCGTCGAGTCGGTGCCGGACCTCGACGCGAAGTTCTACGCGGCCACCCAGACGATGGACGAGGCCCGGCACGCCGAGACCTACGCGCGCTTCCTGCAGGAGAAGGTCGGGCTGCTCTACCCGATCAACCAGCACCTCAAGGCGCTGCTCGACGACACGCTCTCGGACAGCCGCTGGGACATGCCCTACCTCGGGATGCAGGTGCTCATCGAGGGACTCGCGCTGGCGGCCTTCGGCCTGCTGCGCGACATGACCGACAAGCCGCTGCCCAAGCAGATCCTGGCGTACGTCATGCAGGACGAGGCGAGGCACGTCGCGTTCGGCCGGCTCGCGCTGCGCGACTACTACGCCGAGCTGAGCAGCAAGGAGAAGGAGGAGCGCGAGGAGTTCGTCGTCGAGGGCTGCTACCTCATGCGCGACCGCTTCCGCCAGCAGGAGGTCTGGGAGAACCTCGGCTTCAACGTCGAGGAGTCGATGCGCTCGGTCGAGAACAGCCAGTACTTCAAGCTGTTCCAGTCGCTGCTGTTCAGCCGGATCGCGCCGTGCGTCAAGGACATCGGCCTGTTCGGCCCGAAGGTGCAGGCCGCGTTCGCCGACATGGGCGTGCTCGACATGGCCGGCGTCGACCTGGCCGGGCTGATGAAGCAGGACGAGGACCTCGCCGACCTCATCGACATCGAGAAGCGCGAGCTGCTCGTGCGCCGCGAGGAGGTCGACAAGACCATCGCGATGGCCTCCACCGTGATCCCCGAGCAGGAGCCCTCTACCGTCTGACGGGTGGAGTGGACGACGCACGGCGAGCGGACGCTCTACGCCAGTGACTGGGTGACGCTCGGGCTCGTCGACGTCGAGGTGCCGGACGGGCCGCGCTTCGGCCACCACGTCGTGCCGATGCTGCGCCCGGCGGTGGGTGTCGTCGTGCACGCCGCGCGGCCCGGTCTCGGCGACTGCGTGCTGCTGCTGTGGCGGCACCGCTTCATCACCGGCACCTGGGGCTGGGAGGTCCCGGCCGGTGGCGTCGACGCGGGGGAGGGCGTCGAGGACGCCGCTGCGCGCGAGGTCTCGAGGAGACCGGCTGGGCGCCCGGGCCGCTGCGCCGGCTGCACGGCTACCACCCGAGCAACGGGCTGTCCGACCAGCGCTTCGAGCTCTAGGCGGCGGACGGGGCCGTCCACGTCGGCGACCCGAGCGACCCGGCGGGTCCGAGAGGGTCGAGTGGGTGCCCGTCGAGCAGGTGCGCCGGCTCGTCAGGGACGGTGCCGTCACCGACGGGCTGTCACTGACGGCCCTGGTGTGGTGGTTGCTGGAGCGGTAGGCGACGCGGATCACCCAGATGATCCTGTTTGACGTGGTGCCGGTGTGCGCATACCTGGCGGGGTATTACCAGTTCGGGCTGCCGCCGGCGGCTCGGACCGGCGGAAGCAGGGATCCGAACGACCCTCACCGACACCCTCGGGTGCACGGAGAAAGCGGTCGCCCAGGTCGTTCGGGGAGCAAGGGCGAGACCGTACCGCCGACGACCTCGTGCGTCCGCACTCGGACATCGGACCCCGTCTTGAAGCACGCCGCCCCGTCCCACCTCCCACGCGCACTGACCCGCACCGCCTCGCGGCGTGAGCGTCGCTGCTCGCCGGCGTGATGCTCGTGCTCGTGGGCCGTCGTCGCCGGTCGATCACCAGCTAGTCGCACCTGCACGCCGACGCCCCGTCCTGCCTCCCCCGCGAGGCAGGGCGGGGCGTTCGCCGTCGAGGCGGGCTCACTCGTCCTGGGCGGCGAGGGCTGCCAGCAGCCGGCGCAGCGACACCAGCCGTGCGTCGCTGGCCCGGCCCTGCTCGGCCCAGCCGTCCAGCGCGCAGCCGACGACCCCGTCGAGGTGGGTGCAGCCGGGCGGGCACAGCTGGGCCCCCTCGGCCAGGTCGGGGAAGGCCGCCAGGACGCGCTCGGCCGTCACGGCGCCCAGGCCGAACGAGCGGATGCCGGGAGTGTCGACCACGGTGCCGCCGCCGGGCAGCGGCAGCGCGACGGCGGAGGAGCTCGTGTGCCGGCCCTTGCCGACGCCGGTGACCTCGCCGACGGCGCGGAACGCGTCCGGCACGAGCCTGTTGACCAGCGTCGACTTCCCGACGCCGGACTGCCCGAACAGCACGCTGGTGCGACCGGCCAGCCGCTGCCGGAGCAGCTCGACCCCGGCGTCGTCCGTGCCAGGGCCGGTGACGATCGCCTCGACGCCGAGCGGCTCGTAGAGCGCGATGAGCTCAGCCGGGTCGGCGAGGTCGCGCTTGGTCAGGCACAGCACCGGCACGAGCCCGCCGTCGTAGGCCGCGACCAGGCACCGGTCGACGAGCCGGGGACGGGGCACCGGGTCGGCCAGCGCGGTGACGACCACCAGCACCTCGGCGTTGGCGACCACCGCGCGCTCTACCGGGTCGCTGTCGTCGGGCGTACGGCGCAGCAGGGACGTGCGGGGCTCGATCCGGACGATGCGGGCCAGCGCGTCCGGACCGCCGGCGAGGTCGCCCACCACGGCCACCCGGTCGCCCACCACGACGCCGCGGCGTCCCAGCTCGCGGGCACGGACCGCCGTGAGCAGTCCCGCCTCGGCGTGGCGCAGCCGGTAGCGGCCGCGGTCGACCGACAGCACCTCGGCCGGGGTGGCGTCCTCGTGGGCCGGACGGGTACGCGTGCGGGGGCGAGAGCTGCGCCCGGGCCTGACCCGGACGTCGTCCTCGTCGAGATCGCGGGGACTCAACGGGACGGGCTCATCGGGCGGGGCTCACGCGGCGTGGCTCATCCTGCGGTCTGGTCGAGCATGCCGGTCCACGAGCCGACGAAGTCCGGCACCGTCTTGCGCGTCGTGGCGACGTCGCGGACGAGGACGCCGTCGACGCCGAGCCCGAGCACCGCCCACGCCATCGCCACCCGGTGGTCGTCGTAGCTGTCCATCGGACCGCCCGTCAGCGGTCGCGGGGTCACGACCAGGCCGTCGGGGAGCTCGCGGACGTCGCCGCCACGTGCGTTGAGCTCGGTCGCCAGCGCCGCGATCCGGTCGGTCTCCTGCAGACGGATGTGGGCCACGCCGGTGAAGCGGCTGGGGGAGTCCGCCAGGGCTGCCAGGGCGGTCAGCACCAGCGTCAGCTCGGGGGCGTCGCGCAGGTCGGCCTCGATGCCGTGCAGCCCGTCACCGCCGCTGACCGTGACGCTGTCGTCGGTGCGGCTGACCCGTCCGCCCATCGCCGCGAGCAGGTCGGGCAGCACCGAGCCGGGCTGCGAGGTCTGCCGGGGCCAGCCGGGGATCGTGACCGAGCCGCCGGTGACCAGCGGCGCCGCCAGGTAGGCGGCGGCGGTCGACAGGTCGGGCTCGACGGCCGCGTCGCGGGCGGTCAGGCGGCCGGGAGCCACCGTCCAGGTGCCGGGGACGCTGTCGTCGACGGTCGCGCCGGCGGCGCGCAGCGCCTCGACCGTCATGGCCAGGTGGGGAGCGGACGGCAGCGTCGGGCCGGTGTGGCGCACCGTGACGCCCTCGTCGAACCGGGGGGCCGCCAGGAGCAGCCCGCTGACCAGCTGGGACGACTCCGAGGCGTCGAGCTCGACCGTGCCGCCGCGGACCCGGCCGGTGCCGCGGACCACGAGCGGGAGCGCGTCGACCCGGTCGAGGTCGGCGCCGAGGGTGCGCAGCCCGGCCAGCAGGGCACCGAGCGGGCGCTCGCGGACGCGGGGGTCGCCGTCGAGGCGGACGGTCCCGACCGACAGCGCGGCCAGCGCGGGCAGGAAGCGCGCGCAGGTGCCGGCGTTCCCGACGTCGAGCGCGCTCTCCCGCACGCGGGGAGAGCCGTCGGGAGCGTCGACCACCCAGTCCGGCCCGTCGTCGACGACGTCGATCCCGAGGCCGCGCAGCGCCCGCACCATCAGCTCGGTGTCACGCGAGCGCAGCGGCCGGCGCACGACCGACCGGCCGGGCGACAGCGCGGCCAGCACGAGCGCCCGGTTGGTCAGGCTCTTGGAGCCCGGCAGCGCGACGACGGCACGCAGCGGACCCCCGGCTCGCGGTGCGGGCCAGGGGTCGACGGCGGAAGGCGCGATGAGGTGGGTGATGCCGTCAGGCTAGACGGCGCGAGCGGCCCTGCGGCAGCCGGCGGGACGTGCTGTGCCTCAATGGCCGCATGTGCGGGAGGTACGCGTCCAGCAGGGGAGCCCACGACCTGGCGTCGTGGTTCGACGTCGAGGAGCCGCCGGCGGAGGAGGCGCTGCCGCCGACGTGGAACGTGGCGCCGACCGACCCGGTCTACGCCGTCCTGCGGCGCGACGACCGCCGGCAGCTCCGGGTCCTGCGCTGGGGGCTGGTGCCGTCGTGGAGCAAGGACGCCAAGGGCGCTGCCCGGATGATCAACGCCCGGCGCGAGACGGTCGACAGCAAGCCGGCGTTCCGCGCCGCCTACCAGCGGCGGCGCTGCCTGCTCCCGGCCGACGGCTACTACGAGTGGCAGGTCGACGGGGGCCGCAAGCAGCCGTTCTTCCTGACCTCGCGCGACGGCTCGCCGCTGGCGATGGCCGGGCTGTACGAGGTGTGGGCCCCGCCGGAGGGCGACCGGCTCTGGACCTGCACGGTGATCACGACCGACGCCGCGGACGAGCTCGGTCACATCCACGACCGCACCCCGCTGCTGGTGCCGCCGCAGGACTGGTCGCGCTGGCTCGACCCCGCGGTCGAGGACCCCGGCGCCGACCTGCTGGTGCCCGGCACCCCCGGCCTGCTCGACGCCTGGGCGGTGTCACCGGCGGTCGGCAACGTGAGGAACGACGGCCCCGAGCTGGCGCAGCCGGTCACCGGCGGACCCGACGCCCCGCCGGTCGCGCCGACCCTGTTCTGACGCCGGGGGGTGACGGGGTGAGTGCAGCGTCGGGGCGAGCGGGTAGGCATGCTCTGCCGCACCACCCCCGCCGCACCACCCCGACGCAACAGGAGCAACCCGCCGTGGACCAGCAGGACGCCCGTCAGCAGCTCGAGCAGATGCTCCGCGAGATCGAGAGCGCCTCGGCGATCCTCGAGGCCGAGGGAGCCGGCGAGTCCAGCGAGATCAGCCACGTCGACCAGCACCCCGGCGACACCGCCAGTGAGCTCACCGACGCCGACAACCAGGCCGCGCTGCTCGACAACTCGGCCGACCAGAAGGCCCAGGTCGTCGCGGCCCTCGCGCGACTCGACGACGGCACCTACGGCGTCTGCGTCGACTGCGGCCAGCCGATCCCGGACGCCCGCCTCGAGGTCCGCCCCGAGGCCGCCCGCTGCATCGCCGACCAGGAGAAGGCCGAGGCCGCGGGCGTCGTCTGACCCCTGGAGGGGCTGCGACCTAGGCGCGACGAGCGCTGGCCACGAGGTGCAGCCCCGTCGACTCGCCCTCGCGGTCGACGGCCAGCTGCAGCTCGGTGGCGACCAGCGTGCGCAGCGCGGCCGTGCCGCCCTGAAGCAGCGCCCGCTCGACGGTCGCCGGGGTGAGCACGGAGCGCGGTCGCACCCACTCGACCTCGAGGCCGGCGCCCACCAGCAGCGCCTGGATCTCCTCCGGCCAGAAGCAGCGGCTGATCGAGCCGTCCTCGTCGGGCACGAGCACGACGTCGGCGGACGGGACGTCGGCGAGCTCGGCCCAGCGGCCCTGGTCGGCCAGCCGCGCGAGGCCGAGCACCAGCGAGTCGACGACCAGCAGCAGCCGTCCGCCCGGGCGCAGGACGCGGCGGACGTGCTCGAGCGTCACCTCGGCGGCCAGGCACATCGACAGCGCGCGGGACTCCGCGAGCACGAGGTCGACGCTGCCCCCGGCCAGCCAGTCGAGCGTGCGGACGTCAGCGGCCACCCGCAGCACGCGACCCGGTCCGCGTGGCACCGCGACGGGGGCGTGCCCGTCGGTGCCGGCGTGGACGACCTCGTGGCCGGCCTCGACGAGCTGGCCGGCGAAGCGCGAGCAGCCCGACAGGTCGAGCACCCGGGCCGGCTCCAGTGGCAGCCAGGCGGCGAGCTGGGCGGCAGCGACCTCGGCGTAGAAGGTCCAGTACGACGAGTCGGGCCGCGGGACGGGCGTCGCCGCCGGCGTCAGGTCCGCCACCGCGTCAGGGCTGCGCATGCCGTGTCCCTACCCTTCGCGAGATGACCGGTATCCCCCCGTTGCACCCGTGTTCGGTGCGCGAGGTGCTGACGCCGGTCGGTCCGGCTCGGACGTGGACGCAGAGACCGTACGGGGCCAGGGCCACCCTCGTGCTGGGACACGGCGCGGGAGGCGGCGTCGAGTCGGCGGACCTGCTGGCGGCCACCGCCGCGGCCCTGGACGTCGGGCTGGCCGTCGTGCGGGTCGAGCAGCCCTGGCGGGTGGCCGGCCGCCGGATCGCCGAGGCGCCCGCCCGGCTCGACGCGGCCTGGCTCGCGGTCGTGGGTGAGCTGGCGGTCGTGGGTGAGCTCGACGGGCCGCTGCTGCTGGGCGGTCGCAGCGCCGGCGCGCGGGTCGCCTGCCGAACAGCCGAGCGGCTCGGCGCCGTCGCCGTCCTGGCGCTGGCGTTCCCGCTGCAGGCCCCGCGGGCCAGCCGGCTCACCGAGCTGCGGCAGCCGGACGTCCCCCGCCTGGTGGTGCAGGGCTCGCGCGACGCGTTCGGGATCCCGCAGCCCGAGCCGGGGGTCGAGGTGCACGTCGTGGCCGGCGCCGACCACGCCTTCGCCGTCCGCCGCAGGGACGGCCGGACGTCCGCCGAGGTGCTCGCCGAGGTGCGCGAGACGGTCGCCGCCTGGCTGGGTCAGACGCTGACGTAGACCTCGGCGGCCACGGCGCGGTCGACCCGGACGTCGACGCCGTCGACCGTCAGCCGGACCTGGCCGTCCTCGGCATCCCCGACGACGACGGCCTGGCCGGGCAGCAGGCGAGCGCTCTCGAGCTCCTCCATCCGCACCACGAGGGTCTGCAGGTGCTCGTCGATGCGGCGGACCACGCACGAGCCGCCGGGCGGGATGCTGGACAGCTTGTGCAGCGGGCCGGTCTCCACGAGGTTCGCCGACCCGGGGATGGGGCTGCCGTGCGGGCAGACGCCCGGGTCGCCGAGCAGCGTGACGAGGTGGCGCTCGAGGTTGTCGCTGATCGCGTGCTCGAGCCGGCAGGCCTCCTCGTGCACCTGCGGCCACGGCACCTTCAGGACGTCGACGAGCAGCACCTCGGCCAGCCGGTGCCGGCGCAGCATGGACGTGGCGTACGCCCGGCCCGGCTCGGTGAGGTGCAGGACGCGGTCGGTGTCGAGGGTGACGTAGCCCTCCCGCTCCAGCCGCTTGACCGTCTCGCTGACCGAGGGCGCCGAGACGCCGAGCCGCTCGACGATCCGCGCGCGCATCGGGACGATGCCCGCCTCCTCGAGCTCGAGGATCGTCTCGAGGTACTGCTCGACGGCGGGGTGGTGGCCTTCCATGCCCGGATCGTACGTGGCGCAAGCGCTCGCGCCGCCCGGGGAACAGGCGCGGCCGACCGGGGTGTTCTGGTGCACAGCGACCCGCACCGGGGCGGCAGGACAGGAGCGCACATGGCGACGGCGAGCCCCACGGGAGCCCCCGGCTCCGCGCCCACCGGCCCCGGCCCGACGCGGTGGGCGGCCTGGGACCCGATCACCGCCCCAGCGGCGGACACCCGGTCGCGAGTACCCTCGGCCTCGCCCGACCAGCCGGTCGTGGTGGTCCGGCCCGTCCTCGGGCGGGACCCGCGGGTGAGCCGCGGCGGGGAGGTGGGCACAGGCGTGGCAGGCATCGACGAGAACGAGACCAGCGAGCAGCGGACGGCGCGCTTCGAGCGCGACGCGCTGCCGTTCCTGGACCAGCTGTACTCGGCGGGGCTGCGCATGACGCGCAACCCGTCCGACGCCGAGGACCTCGTGCAGGAGACCTTCGTCAAGGCGTTCGCCGCCTTCCACCAGTTTCAGGAGGGCACGAACCTCAAGGCCTGGCTGTACCGGATCCTCACCAACACCTTCATCAACACCTACCGCAAGAAGCAGCGGCAGCCGCTGCAGAGCCCGACCGACGAGATCACCGACTGGCAGATCGCGGCGGCCGAGGCGCACACCAGCACCGGACTGCGCAGCGCTGAGATGGAGGCGCTCGACCACCTCCCGGACTCCGACGTCAAGGAGGCGCTGCAGGCGCTCCCCGAGGACTTCCGGATGGCGGTCTACCTCGCCGACGTCGAGGGCTTCGCCTACAAGGAGATCGCCGAGATCATGGGCACTCCGATCGGCACGGTCATGAGCCGCCTGCACCGCGGACGCCGCGGCCTGCGCACGCTGCTCGCCGACTATGCCGTCGAGCGGGGTCTTGTGAAGGTCGGGACGGAGGAGCAGGCATGAGCTGCGGCGACCCGCACGACACCCCCTGCAGCGAGGTCCTCGAGGCCGTCTACCTCTACCTCGACGGCGAGCAGGACCCCGACCACCACGACAAGGTCCGCATCCACCTCGACGAGTGCGCGCCTTGCCTGCGGCAGTACGGCCTCGAGCAGGCGGTGAAGGCCCTCGTCGCCCGCTGCTGCGGCAGCGACCCCGCGCCGGCCGACCTGCGCGACCGCGTCCTCGTCCGCATCCAGCAGGTGCGGCTCGAGATCGAGCACGTGGAGTTCCGCGCCGAGTAGGCCGCCCGGTCAGTAGGGTCGCCGCCATGACCTGGCTGGTGACCGGCGGTGCCGGCTACATCGGCGCGCACGTGGTGCGCGCCCTCGTCAGGGACGGGCAGCACGTCGTCGTCCTGGACGACTTCTCGACGGGCGACGCCGCCCGCGTCGACTGCGGGGCCAGGCTGGTCGAGGGCAGCGTCCTGGACCGCGGGCTGGTCGGCCGGGTGCTGCGCGAGAACGCCGTCACCGGAGTCGTGCACATCGCCGCGAAGAAGCAGGTCGGCGAGAGCGTCGCCGACCCGCTGCTGTACTACCGCCAGAACGTCGAGGGCCTGGTGGCGCTGCTCGACTCCTGCCGCGAGAAGGGCGTCGACCGGCTGGTCTTCTCCTCCAGCGCCGCCACGTACGGCCTGCCGGACGTCGACCTCGTCGACGAGGACACCCCGGGCGTGCCGCTGTCGCCGTACGGCGAGAGCAAGCTCATCGGCGAGTGGATGCTGCGCGCCTGCGCCCAGGCCTACGGCATGCGGGTGATGTCCCTGCGCTACTTCAACGTGGCCGGCGCCGCCGTCCCCGAGCTCGCCGACACGGGGGTCTTCAACCTGGTGCCGCTGGTGTTCCAGGCCCTGACCTCCGGACAGCGGCCGAAGGTGTTCGGCGCCGACTACCCGACCCCCGACGGCACCTGCATCCGCGACTACGTGCACGTCGCCGACATCGCCGACGCCCACCTGGCCGCCGCCCGCGCGCTCGACGCCGGCGGGCTGTCGGCGACCTACAACATCGGGCGCGGCGAGGGCGCCAGCGTCCTGGACGTCCTGGCGGTGATCGGCGAGGTCACCGGTCTCGACACCGGCTACGACGTCGTCGACCGCCGCCCCGGCGACCCGGCCCGCGTCGTCGCCGCCGTCGACCGCATCCGCGAGGGGCTCGGGTTCCGGGCCCAGCACGACCTGCGCTCGATGGTCGAGAGCGCCTGGGCGGGCTGGCCGTCCCGCCCGTGAGGGTCCTGGTCACCGGGGCCGCCGGCTTCATCGGCTCGCACCTGGTCGACCGGCTGCTCACCGACGGGCACGACGTCGCCGGCCTGGACGACCTGTCGACCGGTCGGCTCGGGAACCTCGCGGACGCCCGTCGGGCGGGCGGGCTGTCGTTCTCCCGCTTCGACCTGCTGTCGGGCGACCTGGCCGGCCTGGTCGCCAAGGAGCGGCCCGAGGTCGTCTGCCACCTCGCCGCCCAGATGGACGTCCGCAGGTCGGTCGCCGACCCCCTGCACGACACCCGGGTGAACGTCCTGGGCACCGTCAACCTGCTCGACGCCTGCGTCCGCGCCGGCGTCCGCAAGGTCGTGTTCGCCAGCAGCGGTGGCACGATCTACGGCCAGCCGACCGTCCTGCCGGTCACCGAGCGCGCGGCGCTGCACCCGACCTCGCCGTACGGCGCGGCCAAGGTGGCGGGCGAGACCTACCTCGGCGCGTACCGCGCGCTGCACGGGCTGGGCTCGACGTCGCTGGCGCTCGGCAACGTCTACGGACCGCGCCAGGACCCGCACGGCGAGGCGGGGGTGGTCGCGATCTTCGCCCGCGCCCTGCTGGCCCGCGCGCCCACGACCGTCTACGGCGACGGGACGTCGAGCCGCGACTACGTCCACGTCGAGGACGTCGCCGACGCCTTCGTCCGCGTCCTGGGACCGGTGGGCGACGGGCGGCGCCTCAACGTCGGCACCGGGACCGCCACGACGGTCCGCGAGCTGCACCGGCTGCTGGCGACGGCGGTCGGCGCACCCGACGAGCCGGCCTTCGCGCCGTCCCGGCTCGGTGAGCTGCAGGCGGTGTCGCTGGACAGCAGCGCCCTGCGCCGCGCTACCGGCTGGACGCCCCGGGTTCCGCTGGTCGAGGGCCTGGCCGGGACCGTCGACGCGGTCCGGCGGGAGGGGGCCTAGACGCGCGAGAGCCCCGTCTCCCGGGTGGGGAGCGGGGCTCGGGCGGTGCTGCGGGTCCTAGGCGTTCGGACGCTTGCCGTGGTTGGCGGCGTTCTTCTTGCGGGCGCGGCGCTTGCGGCCTCTCTTGGCCATGACGGGTCCTCCCTCTCGACGACGGCCACCAGGGTTGCACAGGACCTCGACCTTGAGCGCGGGGCGCTCACGTCTGGGTCGACCGCTCCGCGGGCGGAAGCGCGCGGCGTCGACGTCCCTGGCCGTCCACGGGCACCCTCGGGCGACGGGCCAGCATGCCGGCCACGACCAGCTGGGCCAGCCCGGCCGCGACCAGGACGTCGCCCGGGCTCACGACCTCAGGGCGGACCGGCAGCGGCACCGGCACGACGTCGCCCAGCCACGGCAGGCGGGTGCGCCGGTCGGCGAGCTCGTGCCGCAGGTCGGCGCCGGGGAGCAGGTCCTGGACCGAGACGCCCGCCCGCGCCGACGCGCCGCGGGAGACGGGCATCGCGCCGTTCGCACCGACCACCACGGCGTTGAGCAGCACCCCGAGGGCCACCAGCCCCGTACCGCGCAGCCCGCGGTTGAGCGCGAGGAACGCCACGACCAGGACGGCCGACGCCACCAGCCCGCCGGCGTAGAAGGGCCCGCCGACGACGGTGCCGCAGGCCTGGGCGAGCAGGGCCGCGACGACCAGCCGCCGCCGCCGCAGCGGCACCCCGCCGAGGCGGTCGAGGTTGCCGCCGGCGAGCCAGCCGAGCACGAGGCCGACCAGCAGCACCGCGACGACCAGGGACACCTCTGTAGTCTGCCGCCCGTGTTCGAGACCGTGCTGGTGGCGCACCGGGCGGCCCCTGCCCTGCGCGTGGTCCGCACGCTCCAGCGGCTCGGGGTGAAGGCCGTGACGGTCCACAGCGAGGCCGACACCGGCGCGCTGCACGTCGCCGCCGCCGACGAGTCGGTGCTGCTGGGACCGGCCGCCCCCCGCGACTCCTACCTGGACGTGCGGCGGGTCGTCGAGGCCGCCCGACGCACTGGCGCCCAGGCCGTCCACCCGGGCTGCGGCGCCCTGGCGGAGGACGCCGGCTTCGCCCGCGCCGTCGTCGAGGCCGGCCTGGCGTGGGTGGGGCCCGACCCGGCCCAGGTCGGTCGCAGCCGCGCGCGCCGCGGCGTGCTCGGCGTCCAGGTCCTCGGGCTGCCGGACGGCCGGGTCGTCGTGGTCGGCGAGCACCACGTGCGCGACAGCGGCGTCAGCGCCCTCGACGAGAGCGCCCCCAGCGACCCCGGGGCGCGCGCGACCGCCGC
>JAOPVV010000187.1 GCA_025966005.1 Frankiales bacterium | reverse complement strand
CGAGCACCCGAAGGAGAAGCTGTCCCACTACTCGAAGCGCACCGTCGACATCGAGTACGAGTTCGGCTTCACCGGCTCGCAGTGGGGCGAGCTCGAGGGCATCGCCAACCGCGGTGACTACGACCTGACCGTGCACAGCAAGGCCTCCGGCACGGCGCTGGACTACTTCGACCAGGAGTCCGGCGAGCGCTGGACGCCGTACGTCATCGAGCCGGCCGCCGGCGTCGACCGCTGCGCGCTGACGTTCCTGCTCGACGCCTACACCGAGGACGAGGCGCCCAACGCCAAGGGCGGCGTCGACAAGCGCGTCGTGCTCAAGCTCGACCCGCGCCTCGCGCCGCTCAAGGCCGCGGTCCTGCCGCTGTCGCGCAACGCCGACCTGTCTCCGGTCGCCCGCGACCTCGCCTCCCGGCTGCGGCGCGAGTGGAACGTCGACTTCGACGACGCCGGCGCCATCGGTCGCCGCTACCGCCGTCAGGACGAGGTCGGCACGCCCTACTGCGTCACCGTCGACTTCGACACCCTCGAGGACCAGGCGGTGACCATCCGCGAGCGCGACGCCATGACCCAGGAGCGCATCAGCCTCGACGCCGTGCCGCGGTACCTCCACGACAAGCTCGGCCCCCTCTAGCCCGCCACCCTCTTCCACCACCCCGCTCGAACCGTTTGCCGGCAAGCCTCCAGCGAACGGTTCGGGCGGGGTGGTGCCGTCCACAGGTATTGCCCGGGGGTGGCGGGGCACCGCGGGCCGGCGCAGGGTGCCCGTCATGGACGCTGCGCTCGACCGCCTGCTCGCTGCCCATGACGGCGTCGTCCTGCGCTGGCAGCTGCTCGACGTCGTGACCGAGGGGACGGCGCGCGGGCTCGTCCGCCGCGGCGTCCTGGTCGTCCTGCGCCACGGTGTGTACGGGGACGGGCGGCTCCTCGCCCAGACGGATCCCACGACGCTGGCCCTCGTGCAGGTCCGCGCCGAGTCCCTGGTGCGACGCCGCGACGAGGTGGCGACCGGACTGACCGCCGCGGCCGCGCACGGGCTCCCGTTCCTCGGTCGTCTGCCGGTGCAGCCCAGGCTGTCGCTGCCCCGCGAGGTCGGGGAGCGACCGCGCGAGGACCGGCCGCGGTCGTGGCTGCCGGACGAGGAGGTCACCAGCGTCGACGGGCTGCCGGTGTCGACGATCGCGCGGACGGTCGTCGACGTCGCCCGCACCCGTCCCTTCGCGTTCGCCGTGGTGACGGCGGACGCGGCGCTCGCCCGCGGCGCGACGCGGGACGAGCTCGCCGTCGTCCTCGAGCGCTGCCGCCGATGGCCGGGCTCGCGATCGGCGAGACGTGTCGTGGAGTTCGCGGACGCGTTGTCGGAGTCTGCGCTGGAGTCGCTCGGCCGCGCGCGCTTCGAGGAGGCCGGGCTGCCCAGGCCCGAGCTGCGAGTCGAGCTCAGTGACGCCGACCGGCTCGTCCGCGTTGACCACCGGTGGGCTCGCTCCCGGACGGTCGCTGAGGCAGACGGTCTGCTCAAGTACGACTCGCCGGACGTCCTGCGGAAGGAGAAGCTGCGCGAGGACTGGCTCCGTGACCGCGGCGAGCAAGTCGTGCGCTACGTCTGGGACGAGGCCCTGCGACGACCAGACGTGATCGTGGACCGCCTCCGCCGCGCGTTCCTCCGCTCGACCTGGCGCGCCGCCTGAGCCCTCACGCCACTACCCCGCTCGAACCGTTCGACAGGAGGGCTCCAGCGAGCGGTTCGGGCGGGGTAGTGGGTCGGTAGCCTCCGGTGATGCGCACTCTCGTCGTCGACCACCCGCTCGTGGCGCACAAGCTCACGGCGTTGCGGGACGTGCGGACCGACAGCCCGACGTTCCGGCGGCTGGCCGACGAGCTGGTCACGCTGCTGGCGTACGAGGCGACGCGTGACGTCCGCGTCGAGCCGACGGAGGTCACCACTCCGGTGGCGCGCGCGACGGGGGTGCGGCTGAGCCGTCCGGTGCCGCTGGTGGTGCCGGTCCTGCGGGCCGGGCTCGGGATGCTCGACGGGATGACCCGGCTGCTGCCGACCGCGGAGGTCGGGTTCCTGGGGATGGTGCGCGACGAGACCAGCCTGACGGCGACGGCCTACGCGAACCGGCTGCCCGACGACCTGAGCGGCCGCGAGGTATTCGTGCTCGACCCGATGCTGGCCACGGGCGGCACGCTGATGGCGACGTTCGAGCTGCTGGTGGCGCGCGGCGCGGCACGCATCACCGCCATCTGCCTGCTCGCCGCCCCCGAGGGCCTGGCCACCGTCGACGCGGCCTTCGCCGACGACAGCGCCTGCCCGGTCACGGTCGTGACTGCGGGCGTCGACGAGCGGTTGAACGAGAAGGGCTACATCACACCGGGTCTGGGCGACGCGGGAGACCGGCTGTACGGCGTCGTCTGACGTGCTGGCGGTCCTGCTCGCGGCAGCGCTGTACGGCGACCCGGTCGTTGCGTTCACCTTCGCCGACCCGCGCATCAGCGAGTCGTCCGGCCTCGCGTCCGCGTCGGCGGAGGGCGTCGTGTTCACCCACACCGACAGCGGTGACGACGCGCGGTTCTTCGCCGTGGACGGGACGGGCATGACGCTGACGACGTACGACCTCCCGGACGTGCAGGCCCGCGACTGGGAGGACATGGCCCGCGGGCCGGACGAGCAGGGCCGCAGCAGCCTGTGGCTCGGCGACATCGGCGACAACGACGCCCGGCGCGACAACGGGATCCTCGTGCACCGGGTCGCCGAGCCGGTGCCGGACGGGCGCGAGCGGGTGACCACCGAGCCGCCGACCAGCTTCCGGCTGCGCTACCCCGACGGTCCCGGTGACGCGGAGGGCCTGGTGGTCCACCCGCGGACCGGCCGGCTGTACGTCGTCACCAAGCCGCTGGCCGGGCCGGCGCAGGTGTACGCCGCTCCGCAGCCGCTCGACCCCGACGGCCCGAACCTGCTCGAGCGGGTGGGCGAGGTCGACGTGCGGGCGACCGGCACGGCCGGCGGGCCGGGCATCGGCGGGCTGGCGCAGCTGCTGGTGACGGCCGCCGACATCAGCCCGGACGGCACCCGCTTCGCCGTCCGCACCTACACCGACGTCTACGAGTACGCCCTCGACGGTGAGGACCTCGGCGCGGCCCTCGCGCGCGGCCCGGTGGTGTCGCCGCTCCCACCGACCCGGCAGGGGGAGGGGCTGGCCTACAGCCGCGACGGCCGCTCGCTGCTCACCAGCAGCGAGGGGCGAGCGGCGCCGGGCCACCGGCTGCTGGGGAGCGCGCCGCCGCCGCCGACGGCCGAGCCCGGCCAGGAGACCGCGACGCCCC
>JAOPVV010000162.1 GCA_025966005.1 Frankiales bacterium | reverse complement strand
GGCCAGCGCGGGCGGCGTCCCCGTCACGACGACCGTCGTCAGCGCAGCCGCGAGCAGCACGCCGCCGGACCGGGCGGGGCGGCGGGCGGCGCCACGGGGCAGAGCGACGGGCACGACGGGGCGGTCCTTCCTCGAGGGCTGACCCTGTGGGTTCGGCAGGTCGGGTCACGCCCTGCAGGGCCGTTCGGGGGACGGACGGCCCCGGCGCGCCGGTCCGCGGAGCCTGCGTCGAGCAGCCGCCTCGAGGGGCGCGCACACTGTCACGGTGAGCGACATCCCCCGGCGTGCAGTGACCCGGTCGGCCAAGCTGGCCGGCCTGCCCCTCGGTGTGGCCGGCCGGGCGACGCTCGGCCTCGGCAAGCGGATCGGCGGACGTCCGGCGGAGGTCGTCGCCGCGGAGCTGCAGGCCCGCACCGCCGAGCAGCTGTTCCAGGTGCTCGGCCAGCTCAAGGGCGGCGCGATGAAGTTCGGCCAGGCCCTGTCGGTGTTCGAGGCGGCGCTGCCCGAGGACGTCGCGGGTCCGTACCGCGCCGCGCTGACCAAGCTGCAGGAGGCCGCCCCGCCGCTGCCGGTCGCCACGGTGCACAAGGTCCTGGCGACCGAACTCGGCGCCGACTGGCGGTCGCAGTTCGCGTCCTTCGACGACAGCCCGGCCGCGGCGGCGAGCATCGGCCAGGTCCACCGGGCCGTGTGGGCCGACGGCCGCGAGGTCGCCGTCAAGATCCAGTACCCGGGCGCCGGTCCGGCGCTGCTGGGCGACCTCAAGCAGCTGGGCCGGCTGGCCCGGATGTTCTCCGCCTTCTCCCCCGGCCTCGACGTCAAGCCGCTGATCGCCGAGCTCGAGGCCCGCGTCGCCGAGGAGCTGGACTACCGGCTCGAGGCCGAGTCGCAGCGGGCCTTCGCCGCCGCCTACGACGGCGACCAGGAGATCAAGGTCCCGGAGGTCGTGACCGGCACCGAGCGCGTGCTGGTCACCGAGTGGATGGAGGGGGTGCCGCTGTCGAAGATCATCGCGGGCGGCACACCGGAGGAGCGCGACCGCGCCTCGCTGCTGCTGGCCCGCTTCCTGTTCTCCGGCCCGGTCCTGGCGGGGCTGCTGCACGCCGACCCGCACCCGGGCAACTTCCGCCTGCTGCCCGACGGCCGGCTCGGCGTCATCGACTTCGGTGCGGTCGACCGGCTGCCCGACGGCGCCCCGGAGCCGATCGGCCGGCTGGCCCGGCTCGCGATCGACGGCGACGCGCACGCCGTCATGGACGAGCTGCGCCGCGAGGGCTTCGTCCGCGACAAGGTCGACATCGACCCGGAGGAGCTGCTCGGCTACCTGCGCCCGCTGCTCGACCCGGTCGCGACCGGCACCTTCCGGTTCAGCCGCAGCTGGCTGCGCTCGCAGGCGGTCCGCATCGGCGACCCGCGGTCGCCGGCTGCCGCGCTCGGCCGGCAGCTGAACCTGCCGCCGTCCTACCTGCTGATCCACCGCGTGACGATGGGGACGATCGGCGTGCTCTGCCAGCTCGGCGGCGAGGCCGACTTCCGCGCCGAGATGCAGCGCTGGCAGCCCGGGTTCGCTCCCGCCGAGGCCTGACCGTCACGCCCTGACGGCAGGCTCGTTCACCCCGTCGAGGGACGCGCCAGCGGCGCGGCCGGACGGGGGGCTCGGTGCGGGGAAACCGTTCGAGGCGTGCCGGAGCGCGCGGCGCTGCCGTCCGCTGGGGGCTCGGCCTGGCACTGGCCGGCGCCGTCGCCGCCGGACTGCCGGCCCAGGCCGCCGGCGGGACCACCTCGGCCGAGGTGCCGTCCCGGCGGCCGCAGACGACCACCGTGGTGCGCACGACGACCGCGGACGCGCCGGTGCAGGTCAACGTCGACATCGGCATGGCAGTGCGGGCGGGCCGGCGCTGCACGGCCGTCCGCCGGGGCGCCTGCAGCGGCGCGGTCTACCACCCGTGCTTCAACCTCGACGACCCCGCCTACCGGGGCTGTCAGCTCTACACGCTGTTCCAGGTCCTCGACGCCGACCGCCGCTTCGCTCTCGCCGAGGGCATCCGCATCGGCTCCACGTCCACCGCGCGCGACGGGCGCGAAGTCCGGCACGACTGGGGCTCTAAGGTGACCTCGGTCGACCTCGAGCTGTACGCCTTCGACGTCGAGCGCCGCTTCGGCGACGTGCGGATGCGGGTCGCGGGCTTCCCGCACGTGCTCGGTGACACCGCGTACAGCGACCTGGTCGGGCACATCCCGCTGCCGCAGGCCGGGGACGCCGACGTCGGTCAGCTCGTCGGACGCGCCCGCGGCAAGGACGGCCGTCCCATGCCGCCGCGCTCGTTCAAGCTCGACGTCTTCGGCCACACCAACACCGGCCACCGCACCGGGCTGCTGGCCCAGCGCTCGTTCGCCGTCTTCGGCTTCGGCGGCGCCCGGGTCGAGCCCGGCGTGCGCGACGGCTCGTTCTCGACCAAGCCGCTGTGGGCCGGGGCGTACGACGTCCACGTGCAGCGCAAGGGCGCGTCGTTCCGCTGCGGCCTCGACGTCGTCGCGGGACGCCCGGTCCGGCTCGACCTCGACTTCGGCAAGGCCGACCTCGGTCAGCGGCGGTGCGCGCCGATGGGCTCGCTCGAGCAGGGCGTGCCCGGCTGAGCCTGGTGATCCGTCGGACGACCGGGCAGGGCCTACGCCGGCCCGCGGTAGGAGAAGCGCGGGACGCCGGGAGAGGCCTCGCCCAGGAACTCCTCGACGGTGCGGACCGCCAGCCGCGGCCCCGGCACGTCGTACAGCGGCACGTAGACCACGACCGTGCGGCCCTCGACGTCGGCGTCGTGACCCAGACCCAGCACGAGGTAGTCCGCACCCTTCCAGTGCCGCCACACCCCGGCCCGCAGCTCGGGGAGCCCGCTCGTCACGCGCTCACCACCAGGCCTCGTCGAGCTTGCCCTCGATCGAGCGCAGGTTCGCCCGGGTGCAGCGGTCGCAGACCAGCTGCACGCCCCGAGGTCGGGTCGAGGACGACCACGTCAGCGGGGCGTCCGCAGCGGTGGCGCCGCAGTGGCTGCAGGTCACCGGCGGGCGGCTGACGGTCGGCTCCGGCTCCACGCCGCGAGGGTAGGGCTCACTCGGCCAGGTCGGCCAGGGCCGCGCGCAGCAGCTGCAGCCCGTTGCGGGCCAGGGCGTCGGCGTCCTCGGTCTCGAGGTCGAGCTCGATGGCCGCCCCGACCGGTCCCTCGCCGTAGCCGTGGGCCGCGACGACCGCGGCCCGCTCGGCCGGCGGCAGGGCGGCGAGCGCCTGCTCGAGCCGGTCGAGCACCTCCGGGGGCGAGACGCCGAGGTCGACCGCGGCGACCGCCTCCACGACGTGCGACGGCAGCGGCCGGCAGCGCGGCGGACGGTCGGCGGTCACGGGGGCTCCTCGCAGGTCGGGGACGACAGGTGGTCGGTGAAGCACGACAGCCGCCCCGGTCTCCCGGAGCGGCTGTCGCGTGCCTTCCCGTCAGGTCGCCTCACGGCGGTACGTCGCTCGAGGCGACTGATCTGGGACCGGGGGCCATGTATCGGGTCGGCACCCGTAGTGAACCCCAGATCCGCCGATCGTGTTCCTCCGATCGGCCGATCAGGCGTCGCGCCGAGACCCTCAGGCGTCGGGAGCCGACGACGGCGGGACGGCCGCCGGCGCCGACGGCGCAGCCGGCCCGGACGGCGCGACCGGAGCGGCGGG
>JAOPVV010000118.1 GCA_025966005.1 Frankiales bacterium | reverse complement strand
GTGGTCGTCGGCGTCGGGCTGGTGCGGGCGAGCCGCCCCGGCTCGCGAGCCGCCTTCCGGTCGGCGATGGTCGTGGCGGCGGTCTGCGTCGGGCTGCTGGTCGCCCGCGGTGCCGCGCTCGTCCCGGCCTGAGACACTGGACCGGTGAAGGTCCTCCCCGTCCCGCTCGGCGCCGCGCTGCTGGGCGCCGTCCTGCTGACCGGCTGCTCGGCAGGCGTGACCGCCGAGCAGGCGCCGACGGTCGCGTCGGGGGCCTCCTTCCACGGCACCGAGCCGGTCAGCCCGGGCACCCGGCCGTCCTTCGTCCTCGAGGACACCGAGGGCCGTCCGTACGACTTCGCCGTCGAGACCGGCGGCCGTCCGACGCTGCTGTACTTCGGCTACGCCAACTGCCCCGACGAGTGCCCGACCGCGATGGCCGACATCGCCGCGGCGCTGCGCACGACCCCGGCCGCCCTGCGCGAGGACACCGTCGTCGTGCTCGTCACGACCGACCCCGACCGCGACACCGGCCCGGTGCTGCGGCGGTTCCTCGACCAGTTCTCGACCGACTTCGTGGGGCTGCGCGGCACCCAGGCGCAGGTCGACGCCGCGCAGACGGCGACCGGCGTGAGCCCGGCGCAGAAGGGGGAGGACGTCCCCACGCTCCCCGGGCGGCCGGACCAGCACGAGCACGCCCCCGGGACGGCCGCCCACCAGCACTTCGGGCCGCTTGGATACGGTGTGGGGCACGCCGACGTGATCTTCGCCTTCGACAGCGACGACCGCCTGCCGGTCCTGTACGACGGAGGGGTCCGCCCCTCCGACATCGCCGCCGACCTCCCCCTGCTCGCCTCTGGAGAGACCCCGTGAGCCACCCCCGCCGCCTCGCCCCGCTCCGTCTGGGCGCCGCCGGCCTGCTCGCCCTGGCCCTCACGGGCTGCGGCGCCGGGCTCGAGGCGCAGACCTACCAGACGCGCACGGTCGCGGACGCGACCAACGCGAACCTCGGCACGCTCTCCGTGCGCAACCTCGCCGTCCGACCCCCGGCCGGCGGCCGCGTCCACGAGGCCGGCAGCGACGCCCGGGGCTCGTTCACCGTCGCGAACACCGGCACCGAGCCCGACGTGCTGCTCGAGATCACCTCGCCGGCGGCGTCCGAGGTCGTGCTGCTGTCCGGCGGCGCCCCGAAGGAGCTCGACGTCCCGGCCCGCGGCACCACCGGCAGCGAGGGCAGCTTCATCCTGCGCGGTCTCACCTCCGACGTCGGCACCGGCGAGGTCGTGACCGTGACGATGCGCTTCGAGCGCGCCGGCACCCTCGAGGCGATCGTGCCGGTCCAGACCAGCGGCCGCACCGACCGGCCCGCCCGCACCGGCGAGCCCGGCAGCGAGGAGGGCGAGCCCGCCCTGCAGGGCCCTGCCGGCGGTCACCACGAGGACGAGGCGGAGCAGGAGGGCTCGGACACGCCCGCCGAGGCCGAGGAGCCCGCCTCCGGCTGATCGACCGGCTGTGGAGCGGCTCCCCGGTCCTGTCACCGGACCCGGCTAGCGTCCCGCCCATGGCCGCCCGACCCGCTCCGAAGGAGCGCCCCGTCCACCGCTGCGCGGAGTGCGGCGCGTCCTTCGGCAAGTGGCTGGGCCAGTGCCCGCAGTGCCAGGCCTGGGGCTCGATCACCGAGAGCGCTGCGGTCCGGGCGCTTCCCGGCCTGCGCACCGCCGGCACCGGCTCGGCCCCGACCCGTCCGGCCCGACCGGTGTCCGAGGTGGTCGCCGACCGGGTCCCCCGCCAGCTGACCGGGCTGGCCGAGTTCGACCGCGTCCTCGGCGGCGGCCTCGTCGCCGGCCAGGTCGTGCTGCTGGCCGGTGAGCCGGGCGTCGGCAAGTCGACCCTGCTCGGTGCCGTCGCCCACGCGATGGCGCTGCGGAACACGTCCTCGACGGTGCTCTACGTGTCCGGCGAGGAGAGCGTCGAGCAGATCAGCGTGCGGGCCCGTCGCACCGGGGCGGTCGCCCCCGGCATCCTGCTCGCCGACGAGACCGACCTCGGCAGCCTTCTCGGCCACGTCGAGGCGCACGACCCGTGCCTGCTGATCGTCGACAGCGTCCAGGCGATGGCCTCGGCCTCGGTCGAGGGCCGCGCCGGCGGCATGTCGCAGGTCCAGGAGGTCACGCAGGTCCTCGTGCGCATCGCCAAGTCGCGCCGCATGCCGCTGCTGCTGATCGGGCAGTCGACCCGCGAGAACGCCGTCGCCGGTCCGCGGGCGCTCGAGCACATGGTCGACACGGTGCTCACCTTCGAGGGCGACAAGCACACCGCCCTGCGGATGCTGCGGGCGGTGAAGAACCGCTACGGCCCGGCCGACGAGGTCGTCTGCTTCGAGCAGGCCGACGACGGGCTGCGCGAGGTTCCCGACCCGTCCGACCTGTTCCGCAGCCACCGCGAGGTCCCGGTCGCGGGCACCGCCGTCGCGGTCGCCGTCGACGGCCGCCGCGCCGTGCCGGCGGAGGTCCAGGCGCTGGTCGCCGAGGCCACCTCGGCCAACCCGCGCCGCGGGGTCAACGGCCTGGACGCCTCCCGCGTGGCGATGCTGCTCGCGGTCACCGAGCGCGACGCCGGCCTGCGGTTCGACCGCGACGTGTTCGTCGCCACCGTCGGTGGGGCCAAGCTGTCCGACCCGGCGTGCGACCTGGCGATCTGCACGGCCCTGGCCGGCGCGATGACGGGCGCCGCGGTCCCCGCCGACGTCGCCGTGATCGGCGAGGTCGCGCTGTCGGGCGACATCCGGCCGGTCGCGCAGGTGGCCGTGCGGGTCGCCGAGGCCGCGCGGCTGGGCTACCGCCGGATCCTCGTGCCACCCGGCACGCTCAGGAAGGTCCCGACCCTGCCGGCCGGCGTGTCGCTGCACGAGCTGGAGCACCTGCGCAAGGCCCTCGAGGCGCTGGCCCGCTACGTCCCGTCGTCGCGATGAGCGCCACCGAGACGCGCTCGTGACGCCACCTGCGCGCTCTGCGGGCTCCCGCTCCCTAGACTCCGCGGTACGGGCCAGTGGAAGGAGTGGGGAGCAGGTGGCATCGACCGACGACCTGCTGCGCGCCACGCTGGCCGCGGTGGCCCCCGGGACGGCGCTGCGCGACGGCCTCGAGCGGATCCTGCGCGGCAACACCGGCGCCCTGATCGTGCTCGGCCACGACAAGCAGGTCGAGGCGCTGTGCACCGGCGGCTTCGAGCTCGACGTCGAGTTCTCCGCGACCCGCCTGCGCGAGCTGTCCAAGATGGACGGCGGCGTCGTCGTCACCGCCGACCTCGGCAAGATCGTCCGGGCCGGCGTCCAGCTGGTGCCCGACCCCAACATCGCGACCGAGGAGACCGGTACCCGCCACCGCACCGCGGAGCGCGTCGCCAAGCAGACCGGCTGCCCGGTCATCAGCGTCAGCCAGTCGATGCGCATCATCGCGCTGTACGTCGACGGCCGTCGCTACGTGCTCGACGACAGCGCCAGCATCCTGTCGCGCGCCAACCAGGCCCTCGCCACCCTCGAGCGCTACAAGCTCCGCCTCGACGAGGTCGCCGGCACCCTGTCGGCGCTGGAGATCGAGGACCTCGTCACCGTCCGCGACGCGATGGCGGTCAGCCAGCGCCTCGAGATGGTCCGCCGGATCGCGACCGAGATCGAGGGCTACGTCGTCGAGCTCGGCTCCGACGGGCGCCTGCTCAGCCTGCAGCTCGAGGAGCTCATGGCCGGCGTCGAGGGCGAGCGCGAGCTGATCGTGCGCGACTACCTCGTCTCCGGCAGCGGCCGCAAGACGCGCCGGCTCGAGGACGCGATGGGCGACCTCGACGCGCTGTCGGCCGCCGACCTGCTCGACCTGTCGGCGGTCGCGAAGGCCGTCGGCTTCCCCGCCGGCGTCGACGCGCTGGAGACCGCGGTCAGCCCCCGCGGCTACCGGCTGCTCGCCAAGGTCCCCCGGCTGCCCGGCCTGGTCGTCGACCGCCTGGTCGAGCACTTCGGCGGGCTGCAGAAGCTGCTGGCCGCCGGCATCGACGACCTGCAGGTCGTCGACGGCGTCGGCGAGACCCGCGCCCGGTCGGTGCGCGAGGGCCTGTCCCGGCTGGCCGAGAGCTCGATCCTCGAGCGGTACGTCTAGCGCCGGTCAGGCGTGCGCCCGGGCGCTGTCGACCATCGCCGCCAGGTCGACGAGGAACACCACTCCCGCCTCGCCCCGCAGCACCTCCACGACGTAGGCGGGCAGCACGCCCTCCTGCGCCGAGGCCCCCGCCGGCTGCAGCTCGCCCGCGCCGACGACGGCCCGCACCTGGTCGACCGCGACACCGACCGAGCTGCCGTCGACCAGACCCTCGCTGCCGTCGCTGTGCGCCTGCTCCAGCACGAGCACGTCGCCGCGCGCCCCGGGCAGGGCCCCGACCCGCAGGTCGAGCACCGGCAGGGCCGTGCCGCGCAGG
>JAOPVV010000076.1 GCA_025966005.1 Frankiales bacterium | reverse complement strand
GCCGACGAAGCCCGCGGCGGCCCGCGCCTCGGGGGCCGCGGCCAGCAGGGCGCTGGACGCCACGGCCGAGTGGACGTCGGTGCGGGCCAGGTAGACGACGCCGCCGTAGGAGGCCCGGTCGAGCTCGGCGGCCGTCGGAGGCCGGCCCTCGGGCCAGGACGTGTCGTCCCAGCCGGTGCCCAGCAGCACTCCCCCGCGGGCGGCCTTCGCGGCCTGCGCCACCCGGTCGAGCGCGGCCGCCAGCGACGGCGCGCCGGTGAGGTCGAGGCCGGTCAGCGCCAGGCCGGTGGAGGTCGCGTGGACGTGCGCGTCGACGAAGGCGGGAGCGACCCAGGCGTCCTCGAGGTCGACGGTGACCTCGGCGCTCATCGCGTCCGCGGCGCCCTCGCTCCCGGTCCACACGACGGTGTCGCCGTCGACGAGCAGGGCGGTGGCGAACGGGTCGTCCGGGGTCCGGACGCGGCCGCGGCGGTACAGGGTCGTGGTCACGGCCGAACCCTACGAGCGCCCCCCGACGGGCGCCCGGCGCCCCCGGGCCGCCGCAGGACCCGAACGGTCCGGGCCGGAGGATCGCCCGTCTCGGTCCTCGACGGCAGGACGATCGCCCCCTACCGTGGCGTCATGACCCTCCTATCGCTCCCCGAGACGCCCGTGTCCGCCACCGCGGTCCACGACGTCCTGCGCAAGCACCTGCTCGTCGACGGCTTCGAGCTGGTCCTGGACCTCGAGGCCAGCCAGGGCTCGACGCTCGTCGACGCGAGGGACGGCACCCCGTACCTCGACCTGTTCACCTTCTTCGCGTCCAACGCGCTGGGCATGAACCACCCCGCGCTGACCGGTGACCCGGTGTTCCGGGAGGAGCTGCTGGCCGCGGCGCTGAACAAGCCGAGCAACTCCGACGTCTACTGCGCGCCGATGGCCCGCTTCGTCGAGACGTTCGCGCGCGTGCTCGGCGACCCCGGGCTCCCCCACCTGTTCTTCGTCGAGGGCGGGGCGCTGGCGGTCGAGAACGCCCTCAAGGTCGCCTTCGACTGGAAGAGCCGCTGGAACGAGGCGCACGGCCGCGACCCGCGGCTCGGGTCGAAGGTGCTGCACCTGCGCGACGCCTTCCACGGCCGCAGCGGCTACACGATGAGCCTGACCAACACCGACCCGGTCAAGGTCGCCCGCTTCCCGCAGTTCGCGTGGCCGCGGATCAGCAACCCCTACCTGGCCGAGGGTCGCGACGTCGCGAGCGCCGAGCGGGCCGCGCTGGCCGAGGCCCGCGCCGCGTTCGAGATGCACCCGCACGACATCGCCTGCTTCCTCATGGAGCCGATCCAGGGCGAGGGCGGCGACCACCACTTCCGGCCGGAGTTCCTGCGCGGGATGCAGGCGCTGTGCCGCGAGTTCGACGCCCTGCTGGTGCTGGACGAGGTGCAGACCGGCGCCGGCCTGACCGGCACGGCGTGGGCGTTCCAGCAGCTCGGCGTCCGGCCCGACGTCGTCGCGTTCGGCAAGAAGACCCAGGTCTGCGGCGTCATGGCCGGCGGTCGGGTCGACGAGGTGCCCGACAACGTGTTCGCCGTCGGCTCGCGCATCAACTCCACCTGGGGCGGGTCGCTGACCGACATGGTCCGGGCCCGCCGCATCCTCGAGGTGGTCGAGGCGGAGGGCCTCATCGCCCGCGCCGCCGCCCTCGGACCGGAGCTGGACGCGATGCTGCGCCGCCTGGCCGCCACCCACCCCGAGGTCACCGACGTGCGTGGACGCGGCCTGATGCGCGCCATCTCGCTGCCGGACGGCGCGCTGCGCGACGCCGTGCTGACCTCGCTGCGCGTCGACGAGCACGTGCTGCTACTGGGCTGCGGGAGCCGTAGCGTGCGGTTCCGACCCGCCCTGACCGTCACCGTCGAGGAGCTCGCCGCGGGCGTCGCCGCCCTCGACCGCGTCCTCACCACTGCGAAGGCCTCCGTCTGATGTCGACCCCCACCGTCACCGCGTTCGTCGACGGCGCGTCCGTCCAGGGCGACGCCGGCACCGTCTGGTCCACCAACCCCGCCCGGCTCGCCGACGTCGTCGCCGAGGTCGCGCTGTCGTCGTCGTCGCAGGTGGTCGACGCCTTCCGCGCCGCCAGGGCGGCTCAACCGGCCTGGGCCGCGACGCCGGCGCCGGTCCGCGGGCAGGTCATCGCCAAGATCGGCCGGCTGGTCGAGGCGAACGCCGAGGCCTTGGCCGCGCTGGTGACGCGGGAGGTCGGCAAGCCGATCGCCGAGGCGCGCGGCGAGGTCCAGGAGATCGTCGACACCTGCGACTTCTTCCTCGGCGAGGGCCGGCGGCTGTACGGGCAGACGATCCCGTCGGAGATGCGCGACAAGCAGCTGTTCACCTTCCGGGTGCCGGTCGGCGTCGCCGGGATCATCACGGCCGGCAACTTCCCCGTCGCGGTGCCGTCCTGGTACCTCGTCCCGGCGCTGCTCTGCGGCAACGCGGTGGTCTGGAAGCCGGCCGAGTACGCCTCCGCCCTGGCCGACGCGCTGACCCGCATCTTCGTCGCCGGCGGCCTGCCCGCCGGCGTGCTCAACACCGTCCACGCCGACGGACCGACGACGTTCGAGGGCCTGGAGAAGGCGCTCGGGCAGCGGCTGGTCGACAAGATCGGCTTCACCGGGTCGTCCGAGGTCGGCGTGCGCATCGGCGAGCTGGCCGGCCGCCACCTGCAGAGCGCCTGCCTCGAGCTCGGCGGCAAGAACCCGCTCGTCGTGATGCCGGACGCCGACCTCGACCTGGCCGCAGAGGGCGCGCTGTTCTCGGGCTTCGGCACCGCCGGGCAGCGCTGCACCTCGCTGGGCGTCGCGATCGTCCACGACGACGTCTACGACGCGTTCCTGGAGAAGTTCCTGGCCCGGGTCGACGCCGCCGTCGTCGGCGACCCGACCGACCCCTCGGTGCTCTACGGGCCGATGCTCGGCGAGCGCTTCCTCGAGGGCTTCACCAAGTGGCTCGGCGAGGTGCAGCCGCACCACGAGCTGCACGGCGCGTCCGGCCGGATCACCGCCGACAACCCGCGCGCCGGCTTCGTCGGCGACCCCGCGGCGGGCGTGTTCGCCCATCCGACCGTCGTCTCCGGCGTGCGTCCGGACGACGCGCTCTACCGCAACGAGACCTTCGGGCCGCTCGTGTCGGTGATGCGCTTCTCCACGTTCGACGAGGCCGTCGCGCTGGCCAACGGCCACGGGTACGGCCTGTCGGCGGCCATCTACACGACCGACGCGCAGGCGGCCTTCCGCTTCCGCGAGCGGGTCAGCGCCGGGATGCTGTCGGTCAACAACTCCACGTCCGGCGCCGAGGCCCACCTGCCCTTCGGCGGCAACGGCAAGAGCGGCAACGGCTCGCGCCAGTCGGGCGTCTGGGTGCTCGACCAGTTCACCCGCTGGCAGTCGATGAACTGGGACTACGCCGGCAGGCTGCAGAAGGCGCAGATGGACACCGAGGTCAGCACGTACGACGCGGGCTTCCGGCTCTGACGGGCGGCCGCGTCGTCGCGGTCAGCCGCAGCCCGCGGCACCGGTTCAGCAAGGAGCCGGTCGACGCCGTGACCCTGCTCGAGGGTCTCGGCGTGGAGGGCGACGCGCACGCGGGGGCGACCGTCCAGCACCGCTCGCGCAAGCGCTGGCGGCCCGACCTGCCGAACCTGCGCCAGGTGCACCTGCTGCACGCCGAGCTGCTCGACGACCTGACCGCCCAGGGCTTCTCGGTCGCGCCCGGGCAGGTCGGCGAGAACGTGCTGACCCGCGGGGTCGACCTGCTCGACCTGCCCGCGGGCGCCCGGCTGCACCTCGGCCCGGACGCCGTCGTCGAGGTGACCGGGCTGCGCAACCCGTGCGTACAGCTCGACCGGTTCGCCGACGGGCTGATGCAGGCGACGCTGCGCCGCGAGCCCGACGGCGCGCTGGTCCGGCTCGCCGGGGTGATGTCCGTCGTCCTGGTCGGCGGCGACGTGCGCTGCGGCCACGACGTGCGGGTCGAGCTGCCCGACGGCGACGCCGTGCCGCTCGCGCCGGTGTGAGCGGCCGCGACGTACGGTCACCGGCATGAGGACCCTGGTGCTGGGCGGCACGTCGTTCGTCGGTCGCGCGATCGTGGAGCAGGCGATGTCGCGCGGCGACGACGTGACGCTGTTCAGCCGCGGCCGCACCGGAGCCCACCTGTTCCCCGGGGCCGACCGTCGGGTCGGCGACCGCGACACCGGCGACTACGCCGCGCTCACCGGGTCCAGCTGGGACGCCGTCGTCGACGTCAGCGGCTACGTCCCCCGTCACGTGCAGCAGGCGGCGGACGCCCTGAGCGCCGGCCGGTACCTGCTCATCTCCACCGGCTCGGTCTACGACAAGCACCGGGCACCGGCCGTCATGGACGAGCACGCGCCGCGCCGGGAGCCCGAGCGGGGCACCGAGGTGGTGGACGACGACACGTACGGCCCGCTGAAGGTGGCCTGCGAGGACGACGCCCGCGCGCGCTTCGGCGAGGCCGCGACGATCGTGCGACCCGGGATCGTGGCCGGGCCGCACGACCCCACCGACCGGTTCACCTACTGGGCCCGCCGGGCGGCCCGTGGCGGCCGGGTGGCCCTACCCGGACGGCCGGACCAGCCGGTGCAGGTCGTCGACTCGCGGGACCTGGCCCGCCTGGTCGTGGCGCTGCTGCACGACGACCGCCCGGGCACGTTCAACGCCGTCGGGCCGGCCGAGCCGGTGACCCTGGCCGGCCTGGTCCACGCCTGCGCGCGAGGCGCCGGCACCACCGTCGAGGTGGTCCCGGTCCCGGCCCGCGAGCCGGGGTTCCCGCTGGTGCTCGGCGACCCGTCCTACGACGTGCTGGCCCGCCGGCGGGCGGACGCCGCCCGGGCCGCCGGGCTGACGGCGACGCCGCTGGAGACCAC
>JAOPVV010000061.1 GCA_025966005.1 Frankiales bacterium | reverse complement strand
GCCGACGCCCCCACCACCGGGGGCGTCTGGATCAGCGTCGTGTCGGCCGCGGACCTGAGGGTGGCGGTCGAGGGCGCGACGGTCGGCTTCGCCGGCCCGCGCGTGGTCGAGGCCGTCACCGGCGTGCGACCGGTCGAGGGCAGCCACACCGCGACGTCCGCCCATCGCGCCGGCCTGGTCGACGAGGTGCTGTCCCCCGGCGACGTCTGCGCCTGGCTCGATCGGGCGCTCGCCGCCCTCGCCCCCGGCACCGCGGGAGCGGTCGAGCCCCGCACCGGCACCGCCCCGTCCGACGGGGGCTGGACGCAGGTGGAGCGGGCCCGTGGGCGCAGCGTGGGTGGCGTGGCGCTGCTGGGCACGCTGCTCGACGGCGAGGTCCGCCTACGGGCGGCCCGCGGCGACGCGACCGTCGCCGCCGCGGTCGGCCGGATCGCCGGGCTGCCCGTCGTGGGGGTCGCGCTGGCCGCCGAGGTCGGCAGCAAGCCGTCCCCGGACGGCTACCGCCTCGCTGCCCGGGCGTACCGGCTGGCCGGACGCCTGGGACTGCCGGTGCTCTCGCTCGTCGACACCCCCGGCGCCGACCCCGGCACGGAGTCGGAGGAGGGCGGGATCGCGCCGGCGATGGGCGAGGCCCTCGACGCCCTGCTCACCTGCCCTTCGCCGACCGTCGCACTGGTGCACGGCGAGGGCGGCTCGGGAGGGGCGCTGGCCGCGTCCGCCGCCGACCTGCTGCTCGTCACCGCCGACAGCTACTTCGCCGCCATCGGGCCGGAGGGCGCCAGCGCCGCCCTGCGCCGGTCGCCCCAGGAGTGCGCCGACCTCATGGGGATCACCCCGGCCGACCTGCTGGCGCTCGGCGCGGCCGACGCCCTGCTCGACGAGCCCGGCGATGTCGCCGCCCACCTGGCGCGCCTGTGCTCCCGGCCGGCCGCGGACCGCCTCACCGACCGGCGGCGGCGCTGGTCGAACCCGCTGCCCGGGACGCTCTGACCGGACGCGGACCGGACGCGCCGCGGGTCGTGACCCGCCCGAGACCACCGCGTCCGCGCATCGTGACGACGTTCCCGTGTGGGTCCCGTCACACTGGGGGTAGGAGCGGGCTACGGTCCGCGACGGACCCCTGGACCCGGAGCCGAGAGGAACGACCGTGCGCGACCCCCGCCCCGCCCTGGAGCGAGCCAGCCGTGCCACCCGTCGCGGTGTCCGCACGCTGGCCACGCCGCAGGGACTGCGCGGCGCAGGCACCGAGCTCGCCTGGGTCGCCGCCCACGCCGCGCTCTACCCGCTCGGCGTGCTCGCCGAGCGGGGGCGCGCCCCCGGACGCGACCAGGCCGAGCGGTTCACCCTGGACGACCTGCCGCCGGTGCAGCGCGGCCTGCTCATGGGCGACGTCGTCGCCGCGGGCACGCCGATCCTGCTGGTGCACGGGCTGGTCGACAACCGGTCGACGTTCACGCTGCTGCGCCGGGCCCTGCGCCGCCGGGGCTTCGGCCAGGTGCTGACGCTGAACTACAGCCCCTTCACCCAGGACGTCCGCAGCGCCGCCCGCCGCCTCGAGCGCCTGGTCGAGCAGACCTGCGAGCAGACCGGCTACGAGCGGGTGCACGTCGTGGGGCACTCGCTGGGCGGCCTGGTGGCCCGGTACTACGTCCAGCGCATGGGCGGCGACGCCCGCGTCCACACGCTCTGCACGCTCGGCTCGCCCCACAGCGGCACCTACGCGGCGCACCTGCTGCCGTCCCGCCTGGTCCGCCAGCTGCGGCCCGGGTCCGAGCTGATGACCGAGCTGGCCGCGCCTGCGCCGGGCTGCCGGACCCGCTTCGTGTGCTTCTGGTCCGACCTCGACCAGCTCGTGGTGCCGCAGCGGCGGGCCCGGATCGAGCACCCCGACCTGGCCGCTCGCAACGTCCTGCTGTCCGGCACCGGCCACATGTCGCTGACCTGGGACGGCCGCGTCGTGCGTGAGATCGCTCAGCTGCTCGCACACCTGGACGAGGACGGCTCGACCGTCACCGCCGGTGTCACCTCCATCGACGCCACGACGGTCGCGGCCGCAGCGCCCGCGCCCACCCGTTCGCAGCGGCCCGGAACCTCCACCACGGCGTGAGGGCTGGGTCACCCCCCGTTGACCTTCAACCTCCCGTAGCCATAACATCACGGTAACGACCCGTGTCCGGGAGTATCTCTCGGAGCGCGGGTCAGGTCCGGACTCTGGCCCCGAGAGGGGCCCGGCCCCGGCTGCCCTGACCCCGACGCTGGAGCCACTCCTCTTGCCTGCTCAGCAGACCGGGCCGCGCCACGCGGCCCCGCGAGACCCTGCCCGACGCCGTGCCGTGCTGCTCCCGAGCGTGCTGCTCGTCGCCGCCGGTACCGCCTTCGGCGGACTGGCCGTCCTGCCGGCCTCGGCCGCCCCGGCGCCCGCCCGGGTCAGCGCCGCGGCCGCGATGGCCCCGGTCCCGCTGGCAGCTCCCGCTCCGGCCAACGTCGAGCTCTACAGCGCCCTGTCGCAGGGCCTGGCCGTCGCCAACAAGCCCAAGCCCAAGCCGGTCGTGAAGCCCTCGCCCCGTCCGGCTGCGGCCAAGGCGTCGCGCGACCGCAAGCCGGTCGGCACCATCGCCCAGGGCGCCAAGGCCGCGCGCCCCGGCATCGGCCGCCTCACGTCCGGCTACGGCCGTCGCTGGGGCCGCCTGCACGCCGGCATCGACCTGGCGTCGGGCATCGGCTCGCCGGTCCGCGCCGCCGCCGCGGGAACCGTGCTGTCGGCCGGGAGCGAGGGCGGCTACGGCCGCTGCGTCCGCATCACGCACGCCGACGGCACCGTCACCGTCTACGCCCACATGAGCGCGCTGCTGGTGAACGACGGCGAGCGCGTCGAGGCCGGCCAGCAGATCGGTCGTGAGGGCAACACCGGCCACTCGACCGGACCGCACCTGCACTTCGAGGTCCGGGTCAACGGCAGCCCGATCGACCCGATCCCCTGGCTTCGCAAGCGCGGCATCGTCCTCTAGGACCCGCGCACGGCCCCGGCCGTCGGGGCGCCGGCGGGAAGGACGGCTCGATCGTCGGCGCTGCAGCCGCCGAGCCCTCCCGTGGGGCTGCCGCCCGGCCGGGCTGGTCCGCGCGCGCCGGACCTGCTGCCGGCTAGAGCTTCTCGAGCGGGGCGTAGCGCAGCAGCAGCCACTTGGCACCGGTGCCGCCACCGAAGTCGACCTCGGCCTGGGTCGAGTCACCGGCGCCCCGGGTGGCGGTGACGGTGCCGAGCCCGAAGGCGTCGTGGGTGACCCGGTCCCCGACCGCGAGGTTCGGGATCGGCCGCAGCCCGGGACCGGCGGAGCGGCCGCGCGCCGTGCCGACCAGGCGGTCGGCGGCGCGGGTGAGGGCCGCCGGCGGCGCGGCGACCGACGACTCGGACCGCTGCCACTCGACGAGCGCCTCGGGCACCTCGTCGAGGAAGCGCGACGGCGGGTTGTAGGAGGTCTGGCCCCAGGCGCTGCGCAGGTGGGCGCGCGAGAGGTACAGCCGCTCGCGGGCCCGCGTGATGCCGACGTAGGCCAGCCGGCGCTCCTCCTGCAGCTCCTTCTCGTCGCCGAGGGTGCGCAGGTGCGGGAAGACGCCGTCCTCGAGGCCGGTGAGGAACACCACCGGGTACTCGAGGCCCTTCGCGGCGTGCAGCGTCATGAGCGTCACGACGCCGTCCCCACCGCCGGAGCCATCGCTGTTCGTGGGCTCCGTGGGGATCTGGTCGGCGTCGGCGACGAGCGACACCTGCTCCATGAACTCGGCGACACCGCCGTCCGGCACGCGCTCGCTGAACTCCCGTGCCACGCCGACGAGCTCGGCGAGGTTCTCGACCCGGCTCTCGTCCTGCGGGTCGGTCGAGGCAGCCAGCTCGGCGAGGTACCCGGTGCGGTCCAGGACCGCCTCGAGCACCTCGGCCGGGGGCATGCCGCCGTTGACGAGCTCGCGCATCTCGTCCATCAGGTCGGCGAACTCGCGGACGGCCTTGGCGCTGCGGGCGGCCATCCCGCCGACCTCGTCGCAGCGGCGCAGGGCCTCGGCGAACGGCACCCGCTCGCGCGAGGCGAACGCCTCCAGGCAGGCCTCCGCCCGGTCGCCGATGCCGCGGCGGGGGGTGTTGAGGATGCGGCGCAGGCTGACCGTGTCGGCCGGGTTGGCCAGCACCCGCAGGTAGGCCAGCGCGTCGCGGACCTCCTTGCGCTCGTAGAAGCGCACCCCGCCGACGACCTTGTACGGCAGCCCGACCCGGATGAACACCTCCTCGAACACGCGGCTCTGGGCGTTGGTCCGGTAGAACACGGCCACCTGGTGGGGCTTGACGCCGTGGTCGTCGCCGAGCCGGTCGACCTCGCCGGCGACGAAGGCCGCCTCGTCGTGCTCGTTGTCGGCGACGTAGCCGACGATCCGGTCGCCGTCGCCCGAGTCGGTCCACAGCCGCTTGTCCTTGCGGCCGGGGTTCCTGCCGATGACGGCGTTGGCCGCCGACAGGATGGTCTGCGTGGAGCGGTAGTTCTGCTCCAGCAGCACGACGGTCGCGTCGGGGTAGTCGACCTCGAAGTCCATGATGTTGCGGATGTCGGCGCCGCGGAAGGCGTAGATTGACTGGTCGGCGTCGCCGACCACGCACAGCTCGGCCGGCGGCACCGACCCCGGCGTGACGACCGGCACGAGAGCGCCCTCGCCCCGCTTACCGCGCCCCGTCGAGGAGCCGCAGAGCTCGCGGACGAGGACGTACTGCGCGTGGTTGGTGTCCTGGTACTCGTCGACCAGCACGTGGCGGAACCGCCGCCGGTAGTGCTCGGCGACGTCGGGGAACGCCTGCAGCAGGTCGACGGTCGTCATGATCAGGTCGTCGAAGTCCAGCGCGTTGGCCTCGCGCAGGCGCGCTTGGTAGAGCTGGTAGACCTCGGCGAGCTGCTTCTCGACCACCGACTCCGCCCGGTCGCGGGCCGTCTCCCAGTCGACCAGCTCGTTCTTGAGGTCACTGACCTGGTTGCTCAGCGAGCGGGCCGGGAAGCGCTTCGGGTCGAGGTCGAGGTCGCGGCAGACCAGCGTCATCAGGCGCGGCGCGTCAGCCTGGTCGTAGATCGAGAAGGTGCTGGGGAAGCCGCTGGCCGTCCTGCCGATCGCGCACTTCGAGAACGAGGACGTC
>JAOPVV010000033.1 GCA_025966005.1 Frankiales bacterium | reverse complement strand
ACCCACATCGGCGGCGTGCAGGTGCTCGTCCGCTCCCTGCTGGCCGGCACGACCCCGCAGGTGCTCGAGGGACCCTTCACGGCGCAGGCCTTCGCCGCCGTGCGGCTGACGGGGGAGCGGCGCTACGTCTCCCTGGTGCCGACCCAGCTGCGCCGGCTGCTCGACGCCGGCGCCGACCTCACGGGCTACGACGCGCTCCTGCTCGGCGGTGCCGCGGCGGCGCCGTCCCTGCTCGAGCGCGCCCGCGACGCCGGCGCGCACGTCGTCACGACGTACGGGATGAGCGAGACCGCGGGGGGCTGCGTCTACGACGGCGTCCCGCTCGACGGGGTCCGGGTGAGCCTGTCCGACGGCCTGGTCCGGCTGGCCGGTCCGGTGCTGGCGTCCGGCTACCGGCTGCGCCCCGACCTCACGGCGACCGCCTTCGGACCGGACGGGTTCACGACCAGCGACCTCGGACGGCTGGACGACGGGGTGCTCACCGTGCTCGGCCGGGCCGACGACGTGATCGTCACCGGCGGGGAGAAGGTCGCCCCGCTCGCGGTGGAGGCGGCGCTGCAGACCCACCCGGCCGTCGTCGAGGCCGGCGTGGTGGGCCAGCCGGACGACGAGTGGGGTGCCCGCGTCGTGGCCCACGTCGTCCTGCGCGGCCCCCTGACCCTCGACGAGGCGCGCGACCACGTGTCGGCCACCCTGCCGCGGGCCTGGGCGCCGCGGGAGCTGGTGGCTGTGACCGACCTCCCCGTGCTCGCGAGCGGCAAGCTCGACCGGGCGGGCCTAGGCTCGCGGGCGAGATGACCACTGCTGCGCACTGGCTCGAAGGAGCCCGCCCCCGGACCCTGCCGGCGGCCCTGGCTCCCGTCCTCGTCGGCACCGGCGCCGCCCTCGCGGTGGCCGACGCGCGCCCCGTCCGGGCGCTGCTCGCGCTGGTCGTCGCGCTGGCGCTGCAGGTCGGCGTCAACTACGCCAACGACTACAGCGACGGCGTCCGCGGCACCGACGACGACCGCCTGGGCCCGCTGCGCCTGGTCGGTGGCGGGCACGCCTCCCCGAAGGCGGTCCTGCGGGCGGCGCTGCTCAGCTTCGGCGTCGCGGCGGCGGCCGGGCTCGTGCTGGCCGCGCTGACGTCCTGGTGGGACCTGCTGATCGGGGCGGCGGCGATCGTCGCGGCCTGGGGCTACACCGGTGGCGCCCGGCCGTACGGCTACCGCGGCTTCGGCGAGGTCTCGGTCTTCGTCTTCTTCGGCCTGCTGGCCGTCCTCGGCACCACGTACGTGCAGGCCGAGCGGCTGACCTGGCCGTCGCTCGCCGGCGGCGTGGCCTGCGGCGCGCTGGCCTGCGCGATCCTCGTGACCAACAACCTGCGCGACGTCCCGACCGACACGCTCGCGGGAAAGCGGACGCTGGCCGTCGTGCTCGGCGACCAGCGCACCCGCGTGCTGTACCCGGCCCTGGTCGCCACCGCACTGCTCATGCCGCTCGTGACCGCCCCGGCCGTCCCGGGCGCGCTGCTCGCGCTGCTGTCGGCGCCGCTGGCCGTCGGCCCGGTGGAGAAGGTGCGCAGCGGCACGTCCGGACGCGACCTCGTGGCCGTGCTGGCGGCCACCGGCAAGCTCCAGCTGGTCTTCGGAGTCCTGCTCGCCGTCGGGCTGGCGCTGGGGTGACGCACGAGCTGAACGTCCTGGGCACCCCGCTGGAGGAGTGCGGCACCGACCCGATCACCGGGTTCACCCGCGAGGGCTGCTGCACCACCGGCCCGGAGGACGTGGGCAGCCACACGGTCTGCGCGGTCGTCACCGAGGCGTTCCTGGCCCACCAGCGCGCCGTCGGCAACGACCTCACCACGCCGCGGCCCGAGCACCGCTTCCCGGGGCTGGTGCCCGGCGACCGGTGGTGCGTCGTCGCCGCCCGCTGGGGGCAGGCGTACGAGGCCGGGGCGGCCGCTCCGGTGGTGCTCGCGTCGACGCACGCCCGGGCGCTCGACGTCGTGCCGCTCGCGTGGCTGCGCGAGCACGCCGTCGACGTGCCGGACAGCCCCGGCGACCTGTAGCCGCTCCTAGCGGGGCACGTCCAGCACCGGGCTGGTCATCTCGAGGCAGGACATCGCGACCGGGTCGCCACCGGCCAGGGCGGTGACCCGGGCGGCGGCCTCGCTGACGCGGTCCTCCGGCAGCGAGCCGTCGGCGACGGCGGCGACGATCGCGTCGCGCATCCGCAGCGCCTGGTTCCCGTCGGTGGCGAGCACCGCGTCGACACCGGCCGTCAGCGCCTTGACGGCTGCGACGGGGAAGTCGAAGCGCAGGTTGACCGCGCCCATGCCGACGCTGTCGGTCATGGCGACGCCCTGGAAGCCCATCTCGCGCAGCAGCGCGTAGGCCTTGGGCGACAGGGAGGCCGGCAGGTCGGCGTCGAGGGCGCTGTAGCCCAGGTGGTTGAGCATGACGACCGGGGCTCCCGCGTCGATCGCGCGCTGGAACGGCAGCAGGTCGGTGCTGCGCAGCTCTTCGACGGTGGCGTCGACGACGTCACCCTCGGCGTGGGTGTCGATCGTCGAGCGGCCCTGGCCGGGGAAGTGCTTGACGGTGGGCTTGACCCCGGAGTCGGACAGCCCGGCCGAGAAGGCGAGCCCGTACTGCGCGGCCGTCTCCGGGTCCGCGCTGAACGAGCGGTCGCCGATGATCCCGCGCGGGGCCGTGGCGTCGAGGTCCAGCAGCGGCGCCAGGTCGAGGTCGACGCCCACGGCCTTGAGCCGGGTGCCGATGCCGGCGGCGTACTCGCGCACCTCGGCGGGGGTGCGGTCGCGGGCCAGCCGGCGGGGCGACGGGCCGGCGCCGACGATCTCGCGCGTCACCGCGACCCGGCCGGACTCCTCGTCGGTCGACACGAGCAGCGGCCGGCCGGCGCGGGCCCGCAGGCCGCTGACCAGCGCGGTGACCTGGGCCTCGGTCTCGACGTTCGGCTCGGACAGGAACAGCCCGCCGACCCCGAGGTCCACGACCGACTGCCCCAGGGCGTCGTCGGCCGAGGTGACCCCCGGGATGCCGACCACGAGGGTGGCCGCGGCCCGCTTCGCGAGCGGCGCCGGCGTGCAGGCCGGGCTCGGCGAGACCGACGGGACGACCGCGGCACCGGGAGCGGCGGCCTCGCGGAGCGCGCCGGCGGAGGTGCCGCACCCGGCGAGAAGAGCCACGGACAACACGGACAGAGCGGGGCGACGAAGCACCCGGCAAGGCTACGGGAGTACCTTCCGCGCGACCGCCTGACACACCCGCGCCGCCGAGGAGCCCCTGTGCCGCTGGACCCCGTGATCGCCTCCGTGCTCGACATGATGGCCGCGAGCGGCGCGCCGGCGATGTCGACCGGCACCCCCGAGCTCGCGCGGGCCGGCTTCCGTGCGATGACCGTCGGGCTGCGCGACCCGGCCGGGCTGGCGCAGGTCGGCGACGTCAGCGAGCGCAGCGTCCCCGGCCCGGCCGGACCCGTGCCGGTGCGCGTCTACCGGCCCATCACGCAGGGCCCGCACCCGACGGTCGTGTTCCTCCACGGCGGCGGCTACGTCATCGGCGACCTCGACACCCACGACGACCACGCCCGGCTGATCTGCCGCGACGTCGACGCGGTCGTCGTCAGCGTCGACTACCGGCTCGCTCCGGAGGCCCCGTTCCCGGCCGGTCTGGAGGACTGCGTGGCCGCCTACCGCTGGACGGTCGAGCACGCGGCCGACCTCGGCGGCGACGTCACCCGGCTGGCCG
>JAOPVV010000012.1 GCA_025966005.1 Frankiales bacterium | reverse complement strand
GTACCGGTGCAGGTGGTCGCGGCGGCCGAGGCGTTCTTCCCGTACGAGGTCGTGGAGACGCACTGGCTCGAGGGGCGCGCGGTGATGGCCCCGATGGACGCCGCCCTGGCGTACTCCGCCTTCTGCTCCGACTTCGCCCGCTCGCGCTTCGCCGAGGTCCCCGACCGCGCGGTCGCGCTGGTCGAGCGGGTCGTCGACGGCGCGGAGCCGCTCGGACTGCCGCTGTTCGCCGCCTGGCGCGCGCTGCCGCGGCCCGACGACGCCGCCGGCCGGCTCGGTCTGCTGCTCAACGTCCTGCGCGAGCACCGCGGCTCAGTGCACGCCGCTGCGGTCGCCGCCGTCGGGATGCACCCGCTGGCTGCGATCGTGTCGGGCAGCTACGGCCCCGACAACGCCCGCTTCTTCGAGTGGCCCGAGCCCTACCCCGCCGCCGAGGACCACCGGGACGACTGGGAGCGCGCCGAGACGCTGACCAGCGCGGCCGCCGGCCGTCCGTACGCCGTGCTCGACGCGGACGAGCGGGCCGAGCTCGTCGGGCTCCTGACAGGCCTGCTGGCGCCGTAGCCCGGAGGCCTGCCCGCGCCCTGACCCACCAGCGCTCGCGCGATCCGTGCGGGGTCCCGGGTCGTTCGACGGCCCGCTCGGCAACTGCGTAGCCGCCGGCCCATGCGCGTGGGACGCTGATCGGGATGACACGACCCCTGCACGGCGTTGACCAGTCGATGACCTCTGCTGCCCGCGCCTCCGCCGCCTCGTCCTCCGACGCCACCGTCCGCCTCGACGACTCGCTGCTCCCTGATGAGTTCCACGACATCGAGGGCGAGGGCTTCGACCTCGAGCAGCGCCAGGGGCTGCGCCGCGTCGCCGGCATCCGCACCGACCTCGAGGACGTCACCGAGGTCGAGTACCGCCAGCTCCGCCTCGAGCGGGTCGTCCTCATGGGCGTGTACGGCTACGGCGACGCGATCGGCGCCGAGAACTCGCTGAAGGAGCTGCAGGCGCTCGCCGAGACGGCCGGCTGCGAGGTCCTCGAGGGCCTGGCGCAGCGGCGGGAGAAGCCCGACCCCAAGACCTACGTCGGCTCCGGCAAGGCCAAGGAGCTCCGCGACGCGGTGCTGTCGTCCGGCGCCGACACCGTCATCTGCGACGGCGAGCTGACCCCCGGCCAGCTGCGCGCCCTCGAGGAGATCGTGAAGGTGAAGGTCATCGACCGGACCTGGCTGATCCTGGACATCTTCGCCCAGCACGCCACCTCGCGAGAGGGCAAGGCGCAGGTCGAGCTGGCCCAGATGACGTACATGCTCCCGCGCCTGCGCGGCTGGGGTGAGTCGCTGTCCCGGCAGGGCGGTGGCGCCGGCGGCTCGTCCGGCGGCGTCGGCACCCGTGGTCCCGGTGAGACCAAGATCGAGACCGACCGTCGTCGCATCCGCAACCGCAAGGCCAAGCTGGCCGGCGAGATCAAACTGATGAAGACCGCCCGCGACACCAAGCGGCAGGAGCGCGAGCGCAACGCCGTGCCGTCCGTCGCGATCGCCGGCTACACCAACGCCGGCAAGAGCTCGCTGCTCAACCGCCTCACCGGCGCCGGCGTGCTCGTCGAGAACGCGCTGTTCGCGACCCTCGACCCGACCGTCCGCAAGGCCGTCACGCCGACCGGTCGCGACTTCACGCTCACCGACACCGTCGGCTTCGTCCGGCTGCTGCCGCACCAGCTGGTCGAGGCGTTCCGCTCGACCCTCGAGGAGGTCGCCGGCGCCGACCTGATCCTGCACGTCGTCGACGGCTCACACCCCGACCCCGAGGGGCAGCTCGCCGCCGTCCGGGCGGTCTTCGCCGACATCGACGCCCACCACATCCCCGAGATCGTGGTCATCAACAAGTGCGACCTGGCCGACCCGCTCGTCCTCGGACGGCTGGCTCGTCGCGAGAAGCACGTCGTGCAGGTGTCGGCGCTGACCGGAGAGGGGCTGCCGCAGCTGCTGCAGGTCCTCGAGGACGAGGTGCCGCACCCCGACATGCTCGTCCACGTGGTGCTGCCGTACTCCCACGGCGGGCTCGTGTCCCGGATCCACTCCGAGGGCGAGGTCCTCACCGAGGAGCACGGCGAGACCGGCACCGAGATGACCGCCCGCGTCGGGGCCCAGCTCGCCTCCGAGCTCAACGAGTACCTGGTCGCGTAGCGCCGGCTCGTCCACAGGGCTGGGCGAGGCCGGGTTGGTCCCGTTAGTCTCCGCCTCGTGTCGGTTCGAAGGGGTACGTGGCTGCTGGCGGTGAGCGCTGTCCTGGTGGCCGGGTGCTCGAGCGAGGAACCGCCGGCCAGCTTGCCGCCACTGCCGTCGGCGTCGATCGTCACACCTCTGCCCAGCGCGACCGGGGTTCCGCCCGACGCCATGCCCGAAACACCGCAGGCGGCAAGTGCTTTTGCTAGGCACTTTTTAAGTGTTGTTGATCAGGCCTTCAAGACCGGGAAACCGGATCTGATCACGGAGCTTTCCGCCGCGGGATGCGGCGGATGCGAGTCCCTGTCGGCGTCTGTGACCGACATCGTCTCCCGACGGCAACGTCAGGTCGGGGGAGAGTACGTAGACGTGCAGGCGGCGACGCCGGCCTTCTCAGGCGGGG
>JAOPVV010000009.1 GCA_025966005.1 Frankiales bacterium | reverse complement strand
CACGCCTGCGGGCCCTGGGCGCGCAGCGCGAGCAGCAGCAGGACGACGGCCAGCGCCAGGGTCCCGAGGCGCAGGACGCGGCCGAGCCGTCCCTGAACCGCTGGGGGAGGTCGCACCTGCTCAAGATAGGTGGGCTGCTCCGCTAGCCTCGCCGCATGACTGCAGCGCCCGAGACCCCTGGTGTGGTGATCGGCAACCACACCAAGAAGTACACCGCCAAGAACCCGGCCATCAAGTGGCTGACGGAGCGGTTCGTCGGCCGTCTCGACGGTCTCGTCGGTGACATCGCCTCGGACGCGAAGCCGGCGACCAACCCGCTCGAGGTCGGCGCGGGCGAGGGCGTCATCAGCCTGAAGATGAAGGAGCGCTTCGGCACCTGCGTCGGGCTCGACCTGCCGGACGCCGGTCTGCGCGAGGAGTGGCGCTCGCGCCCCGGGCCGCACTACCTGCACGGCGACGCCGAGCACCTGCCGTTCCAGGACGAGCAGTTCGACCTGGTCGTCTGCGTCGAGGTGCTCGAGCACCTGCGCGACCCCGACGCCGGACTGCGCGAGCTGGCCCGCGTGACGTCCAAGCACCTGCTGCTGTCGGTGCCGCACGAGCCGTTCTTCCGCGGCTCGAACCTGCTCACCGGCCGCTACCTCAAGGAGCTGGGCAACACCCCCGGTCACCTGAACCACTGGACCGGCGCCGGCTTCCAGCGCTTCGTCTCTCAGGTCGGCACCGTCCGCAAGGTCGCCTCGCCGTACCCGTGGACGATCGTCTGGGCCACGAAGGCCTAGGCCGTGGTGCGCCTCGTCGTCCAGGTCCCCTGCCTCAACGAGGAGGAGACCCTGCCTGCCGTGCTGTCGACGATCCCGACGTCGATCCCGGGGATCGACGAGATCCTCGTCCTGATCATCGACGACGGCTCGACCGACCGGACGATCGAGGTCGCCCAGGAGCACGGGGTCACGCACTTCGTGCGGCACGCCCGCAACCGCGGCCTGGGGCGTTCCTTCCACGACGGCGTGCAGCGCGCGCTCGAGCTCGGCGCCGACATCGTCGTGAACACCGACGGGGACAACCAGTACCCGCAGGAGCGCATCACCGACCTGGTGCAGCCGATCCTCGCGGGCCGCGCCGACATCGTCATCGCCGACCGCCAGGTGCACCTGGTCGAGCACTTCTCCGGACCCAAGAAGGCCCTGCAGAGGCTCGGCAGCACGATCGTCAACAAGGCCGCAGGCACCGACCTGCCCGACGCCGCGAGCGGGTTCCGCGCCTACTCGCGCGAGTCGCTGATGCTGCTCAACACCATCACGCGGTTCAGCTACTGCATGGAGACGATCATCCAGGCCGGCAACAAGCGGCTGGCGATCGAGAGCATCCCGATCCGGACGAACCCCAAGACGCGCGAGTCGCGGCTGTTCTCCAGCACCTACCAGCACGTCCTGAAGTCGGCCGGGGCGATCACCAAGGCCTACATCATGTACAAGCCGTACGTGATCTTCAGCTTCCTCGCGGCGCTGTTCGGGGTGCTGGGCCTGATCCCGTTCGTGCGCTACGCGCTGCTCAAGGCGGTCGGCGACGACGGCAACCACCTGCAGTCGCTGCTGGTCGGGACGATCCTGCTCGTCATGGCCTTCATGAGCGTCATCGTCGGCATCATCGGCGACCTGCTGCGCACCAACCGCGCCCTCATCGAGGACACCCTGGAGCACACCAAGAAGCTCCGGTTCGGCCAGCTCGACCCGTCCCGCCCGGGACCGGTCGAGCTCGCCGAGCGCGCGGTCGCCGAGGCCGCCACCGGCCGGCGCGTCGGCTGACCGTGGCCGAGCAGAGCGAGTTCGACACGTACCGCACGGCCATGCGCTCTCTGCGGGGCGTGCACGAGACGAGCGCCCGCGCCTTCTACACCGGCCTGCGGCACCGCCGGCGCCGCATCTGGATCGGCTCGCGCACCGTCCTCGACGGCGCGCAGCGCATCGCCGTCAGCGAGGGCGGGGCGCTGCGGATCGGGCTCGGCAGCTTCGGGCTGTCGAGCGAGCACGACACGTCGGTGGTGCGCGTGCGCGAGGGCGCGTCCTTCGTCTGCGAGGGCGTCGTCTCGCTGCAGCGCGGCGTGCGCGTGGTGGTCGACGGTGGCCGGCTGTCCATCGGCCACGGCACCAACGTGAACGGCGTCGGCACCAAACTGCTCTGCGCGCAGGAGATCACCATCGGGCAGTGGTGCACCTTCTCCTGGGACGTCCAGGTGCTCGACAACGACTTCCACGCGATCACCGTCGACGGCGTGGCGCAGCCGTCGGTCGCCCCGGTGCGGATAGGCGACCGGGTGTGGGTCGGCACCCGCGCCGTCGTGCTCAAGGGCGTGACGATCGGCGACGGGGCCGTGGTCGCCGCCGGCGCCGTCGTCACCAAGGACGTCCCTGCCGGCGCGGTCGTCGCGGGCATCCCCGCCAAGGTCGTCGGCCGCGCCGACAGCTGGGCCTAGGGAGCCAGCCCCAGGGCGACCCGGCGGGCGCGCGGGTCGACGTCGTACCAGGCGCTGACCCCGCCGCTGACCTCGTTCGGGCCGCGGCCGAGGACGCCGGTCACCGTGCGCACGACGGCGTCCGCGCCCGGCCTGTCGGCGACCAGCACCGAGCGCGCGTCGAGCTGCTCCATCTCGAGCAGCAGCGCGGCGCGCACCTGCGGCGCGATCGGGCCGAGGCGTCCGGCGGGCGCCTGGCCGACGATCCGCTCCCACGCCGTCACGCCGCCGGTGAAGGTGCCCGAGCCGTCGGGCTCCGGGGTGATGACGTAGCCGCCGACCGAGCGGTAGCGGTAGCCCGCCGTCGCCTGCCAGAGCATCGGCGCGCTCGTCGGGAAGCGGGGCACCGGGAAGGTCAGGGCGAGCGAGCCCTCGGGCACGGCCTCGACCGCGCCGGAGGTGAAGTAGGCCGGCACGTCGGCCTGCTCGTAGGTATACGGCCAGCTCGGCAGCAGCGCCACGACGCACAGCAGTCCGACCGGCACGGCGACGCGCCGCCGCAGTCGGCCCTCGGCGTGCAGCCGGTCCAGCCCGACGGCGAGCACCAGCGCGGCGCAGAGCACGACGTACAGGCTGAAGCGGACGGCGGCCATGTTGTGCAGCACGGGCAGCCGCGCGACCAGCGCGTACGGCAGCGGCACGGACGACTCGGTGCCGGCGACGTGCAGCCGCTCCCCCAGCGAGAGCACCCAGACCACGATCCCGAGCAGGGCGGCGAAGCGGACGACCGCGACCGCTCGGTAGCGCCACGCGAGCAGCCCGACGACCAGCAGCAGCGGCAGCCCGAGGTAGCTGCCGTTCTCGCTGTCGTTGCCGCCCCAGGCGAGGGTCGCGTCGGTGCCGAGCACCTGGTGGACCGTCGGCACCACCGTGCCGAGCAGGTCGGCGGCGTACGGCGAGGCGTCCTGCACCGGCTCGGTGACCCGGCGCGGCCCGGTGAACTGCACCGACAGCGGCCACGCGGCCAGCAGCGTCAGCAGACCGGCGGCGGTGACCAGCCCGGTGGTCGCGTGCCGCAGGCGCGCGCGGACCAGGGACCGGTGCTGCAGCGCCAGCACGACCGTGCCGGCCAGCGCGACGACGAGGGTGGAGGCGAGCACCTCGAGCGTCGTCATCATCTGCGCGAACGCGACCAGGCCGAGCACCGCACCGGCGACCACGGCCCGTCGCCCCTGCCGGACGTAGAGCTCGTGGGCGAGCAGCAGCACCAGTGGCGGCAGCGCCACCAGCGACAGGTTCAGGTGACCGGTGCCCTGCGCGACCAGGTACGGGCTGAAGCCGTACAGCAGCCCGGCGGCGAACCGCGCCCACGCCCACGTGGCGAAGCGCCCCGCGACGAACCACATCGAGGTGGCCGACCCGGCGAACGCCAGCACCGCCAGCAGCGTGTGGGAGGCCAGGACGCCGGCGGTCGCGGTCACGGGCCAGGCCAGCAGCCCGGGCAGCGGCAGCAGCGTGTTCCACATCAGGTTCAGCCCGTCGGGCGCGACCAGGTGCTGGCTGAACCACGGGGAGCGGCCCGAGCCGGCCGCGAACGGCGTCCACCCGAGGTACCAGTCGGTCTGCGGGGCGTCCTCGCAGGCGCACTGCGTCGTCGTCGCCAGCGACCGGAAGGCGGGCAGGTGCCCGAGGACCGCGAGCAGCAGGTAGGTCAGGGGCGCGAGGAGACGGCCCTTCAGCGGACCCGCCAGACGGCGACGTCGACCGGGATCTCACGGGCCTCGTCGGGCCGCTCGAGGTCGCTCTCCTCCCACATCGGCAGCGTGGCCTGGAAGGAGTCGACGGGCTCGACGGTCGACGGGTCGATGCCCTCGGGGAGCTCGCCCTTGTCGGCCACCACGAACAGCGGCTGACCGGCGAAGCGCTCCTGGTAGCGGGAGATCACGGTCGCGCGGGCCTTGCCGTCGACGGCCATCGAGGCGTTGGACGGCAGCAGTGCCGACAGCTGGCCGTGCTGGAGCCACAGGGGGGTGGCGAACAGGCGGGTGACGCCGGCGCAGCAGCCCTGGTCGAACTCCCAGAGGTAGACGCCGTCCTGGTCGCCGGACAGGTCGGAGAGCCGCTGGGTGATCTCGAACGAGCCCTTCCACTCGTCGTGCGCGCGGAGCGGCAGCGACTGCGACAGGTAGAAGGCCGTGATGCCGACGAGGGCGAGCGCCGCCGGGACCGCCATGAGGAGCTTGCCGCGGTAGCGCTTCACGGCGAAGTACGCGAGCGCCAGGGCGACCAGGACGACCACCCCGGGCAGCACGGTCGGGACGTAGCGGCGGGTCCACCAGAGCATCCGGGTCGAGTTGCTGGCGGTGTAGCCGTAGACCGGGAACAGCAGCAGCGTCGGCAGCACGACGGTCCAGACCGGGGCCGACCAGCGACGGACGGCCACGACGGCCAGGCCGAGGACCATCAGCGCGAACGTCGGCAGGCCGATGAACCAGGTCAGCCGCTGCATGATCTGCTCGTCGTAGGAGCGGATCTCGCGGCCGTTGTAGTCGAACAGGTCGGCGCCGAACAGCCGGGCGCGCAGGAACCCCAGCGCCAGCAGGCCGACCGCGCCGAGCACGACGAGCCCGCCGACGACGACCTGGGCCCGGCGGCCCTGGAGGCCGCGCTGCGCCCAGGCCAGCGGTCGTCCGAGCACGACGCGGAGCACGACCGCGGCGACCAGGCAGGCCGCGACGACAGCGCCGAGCACCTCGATCTCCGGGATCTTGTTGGCGATCGAATAGTTGTGGGCCAGGTCGTACGCCTGCACCAGCGCGTGCGGGGTGACCAGCAGCAGGCCGCCGGCGAACCAGGTGGCGCGGCTGTCCCAGCGGCGGGTCGCGATCAGGGCCGCGCCGACGCCGACCGACAGCAGCACCAGCAGCAGCCCGTCGGCCCGGTTCAGCCAGCCGACCCCGACGAGCAGACCGGCGATGCCGGCGGCCGGGCGCCACCCGGTCTGCAGCGCCACGACGATGCCCAGCAGCACCCCGACGTAGAGCGCCTGGGCGAGCACCTCGGTCGAGGGGAACCGCGCCTGCCAGACCTGCAGCATGTTGGTGGCGAGCAGCAGCCCGCCGGCCCCGGCCGCGACGAGACCCGCTGCGGGACCGGCCATCGCCGTGCCCGCGCGACGCAGGACGGCGCACAGCACGAGCACCGACAGCACCCCCATGAGGGGCACCGTCGTGAGCAGTGCGGACTGACCGCCGGCGTCGTGCGCCGTGGCCAGGAGGGCCGGCCACAGGTGGTAGAACTGCGGGACGATCAAGCCCGTCGAGGCGTCGCGCACCCAGACCCCGGCGAACCGCGCTCCCGGTGAGGTGAGCTGCACGGGGAAGGTCGGGTCGGCCGCCGCGGTCTCGAGCACCGGGTCGACGAACGAGTAGTCGCCCGTCTGCGAGATGGCGATGGCGTGCGAGACGTAGCCGCCCGGGTCCTTGTCGGCGACGCCGTACTCGAAGCCGGGGAACGTCAGCGCCACCGCGACGCCCGCGCAGCCGAGTGCGACCAGCAGACCGGCCGCGTCGAGGCGCACCCGCGGGCGGCCGACACGCGCGCCCACCACGACAATGATGGTCAGGACCCCGAGCGACAGGCCCAGCACCGCGAGCAGGGAGTGGGCCCCGACGTGCGCCAGGGCCAGCGAGGCCCAGGCGACCAGGGCCACGAGCAGCAGCGCGCCGCCCGCGAGCAGGTCGAGACCGGTGAGGAACGGCCGGGCAGGACGGGACGGATCGTCCTCGGCCGGACGCGAGGTGGCGGGCCCGGCCAAGGTGGTCGTCACCTGATCAGCGTACGCGGGGAGCCCCTTCTCGCCGCTGCGGCGGCGCAGCCCTGCGGCCGCGGCCCAGGTGCAGCACCTAGGCTGGCGCGCGTGTCCGCACCCGCCGAGAGCGCTCCGTCCCAGGACCGCGCCGCCCTCGCCCGGGCCCGGGCGGCCGCCCAGGGGAGCATCCGCTGGGAGCTGCTGAGCCAGCTGGTCCGCAAGGACCTCAAGGTGAAGTACCAGGGGTCGGTGCTCGGCTTCGTGTGGAGCCTGGCCAACCCGCTGTTCCAGCTCGGCATCTACTACGTGATCTTCACGAAGGTCTTCACGAACCCGGCGCCGGACTTCCACGTGTACCTGATGGCCGGCCTGCTGGCGTTCGGCGCCTTCAACACCGCCGTGGCCGGTGCGTCCACGAGCGTCGTCGGCAACGCGGGGCTGGTGAAGAAGGTCCGTTTCCCCCTGCTGGTGCTGCCGCTGTCCGGGGTCGGCTTCGCCATGGTGCAGCTCGGGCTGCAGATGCCGGTGCTGCTGGTCATCGCCCTGATCAGCGGGGTGAACTTCTTCGGACCGCCGCTGCTGCTGCTCGTCCCGGCACTGGCGCTGCTGGTGCTGTTCTCGACCGCGCTCGGCGTGCTGGTCGCGGCGCTCAACGTCCGCTACCGCGACACCAGCCACTTCGTCGAGCTGTCGATGCTCATCTGGTTCTGGCTGAACCCGATCCTCTACCCGGCCCAGCTGGTGAAGACGGCCTTCGACCGCGCCGGGCTCTCGGACTGGTTCTGGCTGTACTTCCTCAACCCGATGGCCACCGTCGTCTCCACCTTCCAGCGCGCGGTCTACCAGACCCCGACCTACCTCGACCAGGGCGTCAGCAAGGACCTGCTCGTCGACGGCGGCTACGTCTACTACCTGCGCAACCTGGCGATCGGCTTCGTCCTGGCCGGTCTGCTGCTGCTGTTCGCGCGGCGCACCTTCACCCGGCTGCAGGCCGACTTCGCGGAGGACCTGTAGTGGCCCAGCCGGTCATCAGCGCCCGCGGTGTCAGCAAGCGCTTCCTCACCCACTCGTCCAAGGCGACCCAGCTCAAGGAGCGCTTCGTCAAGGGCCGTGGCCTCGGCACCGAGGAGTTCTGGGCGCTGCAGGACGTCGACGTCACCGTCGGCGAGGGTGAGACGGTTGGGCTGATCGGGCCGAACGGCGCGGGCAAGTCGACGCTGCTCAAGGTGCTGGCCGGCATCCTGCGGCCCACCTCCGGCGAGGTGCAGGTGGAGGGCCGCATCGCCTCGCTGCTTGAGCTGGGAGCCGGCTTCAACGGCGAGCTGACCGGTCGCGAGAACGTCTACCTCAACGCCGCCCTGCTGGGGCTGCCCAAGAGGGAGGTCGACCGGCTGCTCGACTCGATCGTCGCGTTCTCCGAGCAGGGCCCGCGCATCGACGAGCCGGTCAAGCACTACAGCTCCGGCGAGTACGTGAAGCTGGCCTTCTCGATCGCGGTGCACGTCGACCCGGACGTCCTGCTCATCGACGAGGTGCTGGCCGTCGGCGACGAGGCCTTCGCCCGCAAGTGCCTGGCGAAGATCGAGGAGTTCCAGCGGGCGGGCAAGACCATCCTGTTCGTCACGCACTCCCTCGATCTGGTGACCGAGCTGTGCACGCGCGGCATCGTGGTCGACCACGGCCGCGTGCAGTACGACGGCGACCCGGCCTTCGCCGTCGGGACCCTGCGCAAGATCCTCGGCACCGACCGGCCGGTCGGAGCGCCCGCCGCTCCGACCCTCATGGGCGGGATCACCGTGCGGGCCGCGGTCGCCGCCACCACCCGCGGCGGCCCGGCCAGCGGGCGCTTCCGGGCCGGCGACCCGCTGCACCTGAGGGTCGAGTGCGACGTCCTGCCCGGCGACGAGGTCTACCCGGGGGAGGTCGGCGTCGTGGTGATGGGCGCCGGCGACATCCCGGTCTTCGCCCTGCGCACCCCGCCGGGCGCCGGCCTGCCCGCCGTGCCCGGCCACTACTGCGTCGAATTCGTGGTCGAGGCGGTCCCGCCGCTGAACGGCGCCTTCATCCTCGGCGTGCAGGTCGACCACGCCGAGACGGGGCTGCCGATCACGGCCCGCCGGTTCGACGACGCCATCTGGGTGGAGACCGGCACGCTGCCGGGCCTGCTCGACGTCCCCGCGAAGGTGACCGTGACGCAGGCATGACCCGGCTCGAGAGCGACTACTACGCCTACATGGGCTACGACCCGGAGAACAGCAAGGCCGGGCTCGCCCACTACCTGCCGTTCTTCCCCGCCGGCCCGGTGCTCGAGCTGGCCTGCGGGCGCGGCGAGTTCCTCGACCTGCTGCGCGAGGCGGGCGTCGCCGGCGAGGGCGTCGACCTCGACCACGGCATGGTCGAGCTGGCCCGCGAGGCCGGCCACGTGGTCGAGCTCGCCGACGCCCTGACCGGCCTGAGGGGTCACGCCGACGACTCGCTGATGGGCGTGTTCTCGGCTCACTTCGCCGAGCACCTGGCGCCCGACGACCTCGAGGCGATCATCGCCGAGTCGGCGCGGGTGCTGGCGCCCGGCGGGGTCTTCGTCGCCGCGACGCCGAACGCCGCGTGCCTGTCCGTCATGGGGCACGACTTCTGGCGCGACCCGACGCACGTCCGCTTCTACGAGCCGCGGCTGCTCGCCTTTTACTGCGCCAAGGCCGGCCTCGAGGTCGTCGAGACCGGCGGCAACCCGCGCAACCACGCCGGTCCCCCGCCCGCCTCGATGGCCCGTGTCACGCACGTCGACCCCGACCTGCGGCCCGACATGGTCGCGGCGATCCAGCGGATGACCTGGGACGACAAGCGGGGCACCTCCGACCCCGACTCGCCCTGGCACGAGTTCGGCCACTTCCTCGGCGTCCTCGAGGAGCGGCTGCGCACCACCCAGCAGGAGCTCGCCGACCTGCACCAGTCGTACTCGCAGCTGCTCGCCCAGCTCTACCCGTCGAACGAGGTCTACGTGGTCGCCCGTGCCGTCTGACGTGACCGGCTCCGGCCGGCACGACCCCGTCGCGACCGTCGTCGTCGTGAACTGGAACGGCGAGCGCTGGCTGCGGCCCTGCCTCGACGCGCTCCAGCGCCAGCAGACCAGCCGTCCGTTCCTCACCTGGGTCGTCGACAACGCCAGCAGCGACGGCTCCGTCGCGCTGATGGAGCGCGAGTACCCCGGCGTCCGGGTGCTGCGCAACGGCGAGAACCTCGGCTTCGCCGGGGGCAACAACACCGCGCTGCGCGAGGTCACGACCCCGTACGCCGTGCTGCTCAACAACGACGCCACCCCCGAGCCGGACTGGCTCGAGCGGCTGCTCGCCCCCTTCGACGAGCCGGGCGCCGAGCGGCTCGCCGCCGTCACGAGCAAGGTGGTGTTCGCCCCCCGGTTCCTGCCGCTGCAGCTCGACGCGCCGGGCTTCGTCCCCGGCGGCGCCGACCCGCGCGACCTCGGCGTGCGGATCGCCTCGGTCGTCGTCGACGGCGAGGACGTCACCTCCCGCGTGCTGTGGGAGCGGCTCACCTGGGGGCCCGAGGGCGAGGGGGCCGGTCGCTTCTTCTGGACCCGGCCGTCCGGCGAGATGCTGCTGCCCCTCCCCCACGCGGACGGCCCGTGGGAGGTCACGGTCCGCTGGGCCGCCGAGGCCGACAAGGACGTCGTCCTGTCGTGGGACGGCGGCGCCGTCACCCTGCCGGTGACCGGTGAGCTGACCGAGCAGGCCTTCGCCGTGACGACCGCGCGTCCGGTCGACGTCGTGAACAACGTCGGCTCGGTCGTCTTCACCGCCGGCTACGGCGCCGACCGCGGCTACCAGGACGTCGACGCCGGTCAGTACGACGAGCCGACCGAGGTGTTCGCCCTGTGCGGCTGCGCGGTCGCGTTCCGCACCGAGGCCGGCCGGGCCGCCGACTGGTTCGACGACGACTTCTTCCTCTACTACGAGGACACCGACCTGTCGTGGCGGCTGCGGGCCGCCGGCTGGGCCATCCGGTACGAGCCCAAGGCCGTGGTCCGGCACGTCCACTCGGCCTCCAGCGTCGAGTGGTCGCCGACCTTCGTCTTCCACACCGACCGCAACCGGCTGCTCATGCTGGTGAAGAACGCCAGCACCCCGATGGCGGTGCGCGAGGTCGGCCGCTACCCGCTCACGACCGGCTCGATGGCGCTGCGCACCGTGCGGCAGGCCGCCCGCACTCGCTCGCGACCGGCGGTCCGGCCCACGCTGATGCGGCTCAGGGTCCTGCTGTCGTTCCTGCGGCTGCTGCCCACGATGCTGGCCAAGCGGCGGGCGCTCGGCAGCACGGCGGCCGTGCACCGTCCCGAGCTCGAGAAGTGGCTGGTCACGCAGCGTTGACGAGAAGGGCGATGGGATGAGAGCCGCTGTTTACGACCGGTACTGGCACAGCCAGGGCGGCGGCGAGCGACACAGCGGCATGATCGCGTCGGTGCTGTCGCACGACGGCGTCGAGGTCGACCTGCTCGGCCACACCGCTGTCGACAAGGACGAGCTGGCCAGCCACCTCGGGCTCGACCTGTCCAGGGTGAACCTGCGGATCGTCCCCGACAAGGGCGACCTCGAGGTCGCGGCGATCTCGGAGGAGTACGACCTGTTCGTGAACGGCTCGTACATGAGCCGGCTCGCTCCCCGCGCGACGCGCAACGCCTACCTCTGCTACTTCCCGACGCCGTTCGACGCCGACCTCGCGCCCTGGCGGCGCGCCCTCACCCGACGCTTCGGCAAGTACGTACGGGCGCACGCCGGCGGCCTGACCTTCGGCACCGGCTGGTTCCCGCCGGAGGGCGGTCGCCGCCGGCAGTGGATCTGGACCAGCGGTGACGCCGTGCTCGCGCTGCCGCCCGGCAAGGACCGCACGCTGCGCTTCGAGCTCGGTGGACCCGGCCTCGAGGCCCCTGTCCCGCTGACGGTCTCTGACGAGCAGGGCACGGTCCTGGGGTCGTTCACGGCGACGTCCGACTTCGTCGTGCACCGCCTGACCTTCCCGGACGCCGCGCGGGGCACCGAGCTGCACTTCTCCTGCGCGACGTTCACTCCCGGCAGCGGCGACGACCGCACGCTGGGCGTCGCGCTGTCGCGGCTGCGCCTCGAGGGCGGCCGGTACGGCCCCCGCGAGATCGTGGCCTACCGGTTCCCGTGGCTGCTGCGCGACCCGACCGACCTGTCGTTCCTCGCGTCCTACGACACCGTGATGGCCAACAGCGAGTACACCCGCGGCTGGATCCGGTCGTACTGGCAGACCGACTCGGACGTGCTGTTCCCGCCGATCCAGACCCAGCGGCTCACGCCGGCGCCGGACCGCGAGAAGGCGATCGTCACCGTCGGGCGCTTCTTCAGCCCCGGGCTCGGTCACGCGAAGCGCCAGCTGGAGATGGTGCAGCTGTTCGGCCAGGCGCACCGCTCCGGTGCGATCCCGGCGGACTGGACGTTCTCGGTCGTCGGCGGCTGCGAGGAGTCTCAGCGCCCGTACCTCGAGCAGGTGCGCGCGGCCGGTCAGGGACTGCCGGTGCAGGTCTACGACAACGCCCCCCGCTCGCAGGTCGAGCACCTGCTGTCGACGTCCTCGGTGTTCTGGTCGGCCACCGGCTACCTCGAGGACGAGGCCAAGGCGCCGTGGAGCAGCGAGCACTTCGGGATGACGACGGTCGAGGCGATGGCGGGCGGCTGCGTGCCGGTCGTCATCGACAAGGCCGGCCAGAAGGAGATCGTCCGCGAGGACGTCGACGGGTACCGCTGGACCACGCCCGAGCAGCTGATCTCCCAGACCGCCCGCGTCATCGCCGATCCGGCGCTGCGGGCCCGCCTGTCCGCCAACGCGTCGGTCCGGGCCGAGGACTACAGCGAGCGCGCCTTCGCCGACCGCTGGCACGCCATCGCCGACGAGCACTCCCTGCTGGGCTGACGCCGGTGCAGGCCTAGCCGTGCGGGTGGGGTTCGACGCCACACCGCTGCTCGGTGCCCGCACGGGCATCGGCCGGTACACCGGCGCGCTGCTCGAGGCGCTGGCCGGCGGGCCCGACGAGCTCGTCGCCACCGCCTTCACGCTGCGCGGGCGGCTGCCGGCCGTGGCGGGGGTCGAGGTCCGCCAGCGACCGGTCCCGGCCCGCGGGCTGCAGGAGGCGTGGGCCCGCACCGAGTGGCCCCCGGTCGAGCTGCTGACGGGGCGGCTCGACGTCTTCCACGCCACCAACTTCGTGCTCCCCCCGCTGCGTCGTGCTGCCGGCGTCGTCACCGTCCACGACCTCGCTTATCTGCACCACACCGACACGGTCAGCACCGCGAGCGCCCGCTACCGGACCCTCGTGCCGCGCAGCGTCGCGCGGGCGTCGGTGGTGCTGACGCCGTCGCAGGCGGTCGCGGAGCAGGTGCGGGACGCCTACGACCCGGCCGTGCCCGTCGTCGCCGTCCCGCACGGGGTCGACCCGGCGTGGGGCGAGCCCCAGCCGCGGCCGGAGGGCCTGCCCGCCGAGTACGTCCTGTTCGTCGGGACGCTCGAGCCGCGCAAGGACCTCCGCACCCTGCTGGCGGCCCACCGCCTCGTCCCCGGCGCGCCTCCTCTGGTGCTCGTCGGGCCGCCCGGCTGGGGCGAGCAGGTCGACGTC
>JAOPVV010000240.1 GCA_025966005.1 Frankiales bacterium | reverse complement strand
AGTGCCCGGAGTGCCTCAGCAAGATCCCGCAGGCGGCGCGGCGCTGCGCCTTCTGCACCGTCGAGCAGCTCGACATCGCCTAGACGTCGCCTAGACCCCGCGGTCGTGGTGCGGCGGACGGTCGGCCAGCAGGCGCTCGTCGTCGCCCGGTGCGGGCGTCCGTTCCGGCGCCGGTGCGCGCGGCTCGTCCACGACCGGCCGCGCTCCCGGGGGACCGACGGCCCGGCGGCGGCGTCGCGGGGTGCCGGGCGAGGGGGTGGTCTCCACGTCGGGGAAGGCTACGGCCGGGTGCGCGGGCGCGGCTAGGCTCGACCCGTCCGCCTCCGTAGCTCAGTGGATAGAGCGCCTCCGTCCTAAGGAGGGCGTCGGGAGTTCGATTCTCTCCGGGGGCACGCACGACGGAGCCCGGTCCCCCGTGCGGGGACCGGGCTCCGTCGCGACCGGTGTGGGAGTCCGGCTAGGGCTTGCGGGTGCGCTTGCGCGGCGTCGGCGTCGGCGCAGGGGCCGGGTCCACCGGGTAGGAGCGGGTCCGCGGCTGCGCGTCGCCGTACTGGGGCTCGCTGTACTGGGGCTCGCTGTACTGGGGCTCGCCGTACTGGGGGACGTACTGCGGGTCTCCGTACTGGGGCTCGCCGTACTGGGGGGCGTACTGCGGCTCCTGCGGGTAGGCCTCGTCGCCGTACTGCGCGGCCTGCGCCCGGCGCTGCTCGGCCTGCGCCCGGACCTGCTGGGTCTCGGTCTCGGCCTTGTTCAGCACGTTCTCCCACCGGTGCCGCATCGGCTCGATGAGCCCGCCGCCGGCGCCGACGATCGTGACGCCCGCGACCGTCGCCAGGACCGTGTAGAGCAGCGGCGTCGTGACCGTCGTCGCGACGCCGACCTGGTCGAGCGCGGACTTGACGAAGCTGATCAGGACCAGGGCGCTGGCCGCGGTGGCGAGCGCGTTGCCGTAGGAGAGCCCGCCGAGGGTGTTCTGGACGAAGGACTTGACCGCGCCGGCGAGGACGGCCCCGACGACGACGAGGACGATCGCCACGAGGATGCGCGGGATGAGCGCGATGAACTGCGCCAGCGGCTGCTGCAGGGCGTTGATCCCGAGGGCCCCGACCGCGGCCGACAGGAACGGGATGAAGATCGCGAAGAAGACGAGCTTGGCGACGATGTCGCTGGCGTCGTACTGGCTCTTCGCCAGGGCCTTCTTGATCCCGCCGCGCTCGACGGCGCGGTCGAAGCCGGCCTTCTCCAGGCCCTTGTCGACGAGTTTGGCGACGACCTTCGCGATGACGTACCCGACGACGAGGATGACGAGGAAGCCCAGCAGCTTCGGGATGAAGGTCATGACGGTGCGGAAGCCGTCGGTGACCGGTCCCTCGAGGTCGAGGGCGAGCGGTGCGGACATGGGGGATCTCCTCCGGAGCGGGGTCAGGGCGCGGGACGGCCTCTGGTCTGGACGCCTCGTCCCCCCTCGGAGCGACGATGATCGCGGGGGCGCCGGTGCATTCGCGCCACGCATCCGTGCCCCAGCGCCACCCGGAATTCACCACCGGTGACGTTTGGGATCTCGCCCGGCGTCCCCGCCGATCAGCGCCTAGCGTCGCGAGCCGTGACCACTGCCGTCCTCTGGTTCCGCCGCGACCTGCGCCTCGCGGACCACCCCGCTCTGCTCGCCGCCCGTGACCAGGCCGACGACGTGCTGCCGCTGTTCGTGCTCGACGACGCGCTGCGCCGGCCCTCCGGCGCCCCGCGGCTGGCCTTCCTCCACCGCTGCCTGCGCGAGCTCGAGGAGCGCACCGACGGCCGGCTGCGCGTCGTCACCGGACGTCCCGAGGACGTCGTGCCTCGGGTCGCCCGGCAGGTGGCGGCCACCGGCGTCCACGTCAGCAGCGACCACGCGCCGTACGGCCGGGCGCGCGACGAGCGGGTGCGCGAGGCCCTCGGCGACGTCCCTCTGGTGGCGACCGGCTCGCCGTTCGGCGTGACACCGGGGGCCCTGCTCAAGGACGACGGCACCCCGTACAAGGTCTACTCCCCGTACGCGCGCGCCTGGCGCGCCCGCGGCCCGCACCGCCCGGCGGTCACGCCCCGCACCGTGCCCTGGACCGACGGCGGGCTGCCGTCGGAGGGCGTCCCGGACGACCCGGACCTCGGCGGCGTCGTGCTGCCGGAGGCCGGAGAGCGGGCTGCGCTCGCGAGGTGGGAGGAGTTCCTCGGCGACCGCGCGTCGGCGTACGCCCAGACCCGGAACCTCCCCGCGGTCGCGGGGACGTCGGTCATGTCGGCCCACCTGAAGTACGGCTGCATCCACCCCCGGACCATGCACGCGGCGCTCGGGCCCAGTGACGGGGAGCGGACGTACGGCGGCGAGCTCATCTGGCGCGACTTCTACGCCGACGTCCTGTGGCACCACCCCCGCTCGGCCCGGGAGGACCTGCAGCCGCAGCTGGCCGGCCTGGAGTACGACGAGGGACCGGACGCCGACGCCCGCTTCGAGGCGTGGGCGACCGGACGGACCGGCTACCCGATCGTGGACGCCGGGATGCGCCAACTGCTCGGTGAGGCGTGGGTCCACAACCGGGTGCGGATGATCGTCGGCTCGTTCCTCACCAAGGACCTGCACCTGTACTGGCGGCGCGGCGCCAGCCACTTCATGCAGCACCTGCGCGACGGGGACCTCGCCAGCAACCAGCACGGCTGGCAGTGGGTCGCCGGCACCGGCACCGACGCGTCACCGTACTTCCGGGTCTTCAACCCGGTGAAGCAGGGGCGCGACCACGACGCCGACGGCGAGTACATCCGGCGCTGGGTGCCCGAGCTGCGCGACGTTCCCGGCAAGGCGGTGCACGAGCCGTGGACGCTGCCGGGGGGCCCGCCGAACGGCTACCCGCCGCCGATGGTCGACCACTCCGTCGAGCGCGCCGAGGCGCTGCGCCGCTACGCCGCGACCAGGGACGCCAGCAGGTGAGGAGTCAGCAGAGGCCGTTGACGTCGTAGGCGACGCCGGGGCTGGTCGCGGGCTGCACCTGCGCCATGACGACGGGCCCGCCGCTGAAGGAGTGCTCCGGTCCGCAGATCGTGCGCGGCTCGGCGTCGGGTGAGCGGAAGACCCAGTTCTGCATCTGCAGCAGCCGCCACTCGCCGACGATGCTGCGCCAGTCGTTGCTGGCGGCGCCCACGCTCGCGCGGTCCGAGTAGGTGCCGACCCGGTAGCCGGCGAAGCGCAGCACGTCCACGACGCCCTGGACGACCGAGCGGTTGACGGCGACGGCGTTCGGGTTCGCCTGCGCCAGCGGGTCGTTCGTGCGCTCCTGCTGCCAGAAGGGGCCGTCGGCGTACGGGCCCTCCACGTCCATCCACACCATCGGACGGCCGCCGCCGGGGGTGAGCGGCAGCCGCGGCAGGGCGTACTGCGCGAGGCGCCGGCCGTACTGGATCCCGCAGGCGCTGGTCGCCGTGCCCGTGCCGCAGACCTCCACCCAGACGCGGTTGCCCTCCGCCGCCCCGTCGCGCACGCCGGGGGCGTTCAGGTTCAGGTAGACCATCGGCTCGCCCGGCAGCGAGGACGCCCACTGCCACTGGGCGGCGAAGCACTCGTTGTCGGTGAACGGCACCGAGCGGGTGAGCCCCACGACCGCGAAGGCGCCGCCGTCGGGCAGTCGGCTCGTGGTCGCGCCGGCGCTGGTGCACTGCGGCCAGCTGACGTCCCAGCCGTCGCCGGTCGGGGCGAACCAGCCGGCGAGGTCGACGACGAGGTCGACGCTCCCGCCGCTGTTGAACAGCTGCACCGTGCCGTCGCGACCGACCGTGACCACGACGGCGTTCGGGACGGTCTGGCCGCGCACCACGTTGAGGTTGCTGACCTCCGGGCGCGACCCGGGACCGGCCGGGTAGACCCGCACGTCGCTGTTGGCGGTGGCGCCGACCGCCGTGACGTTGAGCGCGACGGCCGAGGCCGGCGCCGGCAGTGTGCCCACCCCGGCGACCTGGAGGTCGAGGACCTGACCGGCGCCGAGGGGGACGCCGTCCCCGGCCCGGGTGTCGAGCAGGCGCACCGGGTCGACGGGGTGGAAGGCCGCGCCGGCGTCACCGGGGACGTACCAGCCGGCGAGGTCGGCCAGCAGGTCGGTCGAGCCGGCCTGGTTGCGCAGCAGCACCGTCGACAGGTCGCCGACGGCGACGACGACGAGGTTTGGGACGACGCGCCCGCGGGTGGTGTTGAGGTTGCTGACCGTCGGCACGGCACCGCCGGCCGTCTGCGGGTAGACCCGCACGTCGGTCGTCGAGGTCGGCGCGACCGCGGTCACGTTGAGCACCACCGCGCTCGCCCCGTCGGGCACGCCTGACGCCCCGCCGGTGACCGTGCGGCGCACGTCGAGCGGACGGGCCTCGCCGGGGCCGACGGGCGTGCGCGTCGTCCGCGTGTCGAGCAGCCGCACCGGCCGGGGCGACGGCACGTACGCCGACCCGCCGTCCGCCGTCGTCGTGGTGTAGCCGCTGAGGTCGGCGACGAGGTGCACCGCACCTGCGTTGCCGTACAGCCGCACCCGCCCACCGCTGCCCACCTTGACGCTGACGAGGTTGGCGACGGTCTGCCCGCGGACGACGTTGAGGTTGCTGACCGTCGGCGGTGCGCCCTCGACGGCCGGGGTCGGGTAGACGCGCACGTCGGTGCTCGCGGTGGCGCCGACAGCCGTCACGTTGAGCAGCACAGAGGTCGCGCTCGCCGGGACCTGCACACCGTCGGCGATCAGCAGGTCGTGCGTCTCACCGGCACCGAGCGCGCCGCGCCGGCCGCCCGTGCCGTCGCGGGTGTCGAGCAGGCGCACGGGCGCGAGCGGCACGTACAGCGACTGCCCCGCGGTCGGGGTCGCGGCGACGGCCGGCGACGACGACAGGCCGGGCACTCCGGCGGCGGCGAGGAGCAGGGCGAGCAGGACGGCGAGGCGCTTCACCGCCGGAACCTAACCCGCCCGGTCGGAGCGTGCGCGTCCGGAGCCGGAGCCGGCGCGACCCGGCCGAGCAGCGGGGGTGGGCGGGCGGGCTGCGGCGTCCGACCGGCGCTACGGGCCGGTCTGCGGGGGGCTGTGCAGGCGCTCGGAGCGGCGTAGCGTTCGGCCGTGGAGCGCCGGCCGGTGGTCCTCACCGACCCGCGGGCCCCGCGGCGTGCCGCCGACGTCCTCGAGGGCGGCGGCGACCCCCGGGGCTCGCGCCACCTCCTGCTGGGCGTGCTCGGTCTGGTCCTCCTGGTCGTGGCGGTGCAGGTGCTCACGACCGTGCGCGACCGGCGTGCGGCCGACGTCGAGGAGCGGCGGGTGCGGGGGCTGGTCGAGCTGGAGCAGACCGCCCGCTTCGAGCGCGGGCTGTCGGAGCAGTGGCAGCCGGTGGGCGACAGCGCCCGGGTGTCGTACGCCGTCGGGGTGCGCAACGAGGGTCCGCGCGAGGTCGAGGTGGTCCGCGCCGATCTCGGTGAGCTGCAGCTCGGGACGACCGTCAGGGTGCCCGCCGGTGCGGACCGCAGGCTCGAGCTGGTCCACGAAGTGGGCTGCGCGTCGCGGCCCGCGGACGGCGAGGCCGCGTCCCAGGTGACGGCGACGGTGCGCAGCCAGGACGGGGTCGAGCACCCGCTCGCGCTGCCCGCCGCGGTCGACGCGGACCAGCTCCGGACGGCAGCCGCCCGCGCCTGCCGCTACGTGAGCCCCGGCGAGGCGACGTTCGCCGACCCGTTCCAGGCCGAACGGACGGGAGACCGCGTCGACGCCCGCTTCGCCCTGCTGAACCTCGGCCGCACGCCGGTCCGGGTCGTCGGCGTCGACGGCGCCGGCGGGCTCGTGGCCGAGCTGCGGCGCGACGGCGAGAGCGCCCCGGTCGCAGCGCCGGTGGTCCTGCCGCCGAAGGACGGGTCCGGCGCCGACCGCCCCGTCCTGGTCGTCGTCCGCCTCGGAGTGCAGGACTGCGCGCTCGTGCCCGACTCCCCGGTCCAGCCGCTCGAGGCCTCGCTGCCGGTGGTGGCGTTCCGGGTCAGCGCCGACGGCGACGAGCAGGTGCCGGTCCTCGCCGAGGTCGCCGATCCGTCGCTGCTCCGGCAGCTCGTCGACGACGTCTGCTAGGCCGCCGTGGACGAGACCCGACCGCTGGTCACCGTCCACGACGCCTCGGGCGCGGACGTCCCGTTCGACGTGCTCGGCGACGACCCGGAGGCGCCTCGGCGGCCGTGGGGCGTCGCCCTGCTGCTGGTGGTGCTGCTGCTGGCCGGCGCCGCGACGTGGGTGGCCGGGCGGGCGGCCCACCTCGCCGAGCAGCGTCGCTTCGACAGCGTCGTCGACCTGACCCTGACCGACCGCTTCTACTTCCGCGAGGCGCTCGGGCCGCGCGTGTCGAGCCGCGCGTCGCTGATGACCATCGACCTCGAGGTGCGCAACGACGGTCCCCGGGCGGTGGAGCTGGCCCGGGCCGTGGTCGGCGACTTCCGCTTCCTGGGCCGGATCGAGCTGGGCCCGGGCGAGGCCGCCGTCCTGCAGCTGCTGCGCACCGTCACCTGCCCGCCCGACGGGGCCGAGCCGCCGCTCGACCCCGCGGCTGAGGGGCTGCGCCTGCGGGTCGTGACCGGGGCCGGTGAGCGCACCGCCCTGGTGTCACCGGGCCGGCTGGCCCTGGACCGGCTGCGGACCGCCGCCCGACGCGCCTGCGGCTACCTGCCGATCGAGGAGGCCGTCGACCTGACCGCGGACGCATGGGCGCCGCACGACGCCCGGGTGCCGCTGACGCTGGTGCTGACGAACACCTCGGCGCGGCCGCTGCAGGTGCTGGAGGTGCGGCTCGCGCCCGGCCTGCGCCGCTTCGGCTACGCGGACGTGCAGATCGAGCTGCCGCGTCGGCCGCCGGGCGGTGAGCCCACCACGTCCCGGGTCGACCTGTGGGTGACCCCCGACTGCCGCGACGCGCCGCACGACCGCGACGGGGCGCTGCTGCCGCTGCCGCACGACCCGCTCCGGGTCGTCGTCGGCGACGCCACGGCGTCCCACGTCGGGCCCTTGCGGCCGGCGCTCGGCGACCTGACCCGGCTCTTCGAGGCCTACCGCTCCGCCTGCTCCTGAGCGGCGTCCCTGGCGTCGTAGGACCGGAAGCCCTTGGCCCCCGCGGCCACCGCCGCGATGACGCCGACGACGGCGAGTCCGCCGGTCACGGACGCGCCCTGCAGTCCCACGAGCTCGGCGCCACCTCCGGCCCGGGCGTCGCCGAGACGGGGACCACCCGCCACCACGACGATGAACACACCGCCCAGCCGTCCGCGCATCTCGTCCGGCGCGGCCGCCTGCAGGATGGCCGTGCGGAAGACGGCCGAGACCATGTCCGCGGTGCCGGCGGCGGCCAGGCACAGCAGGCCGACCCACAGCACGTCGGTGGCGCCGAACAGCGTGATCGCGGCCCCCCAGACCGCGATCGCGGCGAGGACCGCGACGGCGTGCCGGTGCACGCGGGAGAACCACCCGGAGAACAGGACGCCGACCAGCGCTCCCGCGGCGAGCGAGCTGTAGAGCAGCCCGGCGGTCTGCGGTCCGCCGCCGTAGACCTCCTCCGCCAGCGCCGGGAACAGCGCCCGCGGCATCGCGAACACCATGGCCACCAGGTCGACCACGAACGTCATCAGCAGCACCTGCCGGGTGCGCAGGAAGCGCAGTCCCTCCAGCACGCTGGCGAGCCCGGCCTTGCGCCCGCCGCCTTCCGGGCGCATCGACGGCAGCCCGGCCACGGCGAACAGCGCGACGGCGAAGGTCACGCAGTCCAGCCCGTAGGCCGCCTCGTAGCCGAAGCCGGCCACCAGCACGCCCGCGAGCAGCGGCCCGACGGTCACGGCCAGGTTGAACTCGACCAGCTTGAGCGCGTTCGCGGCCGGCAGCAGGTGCACCGGCAGCAGCCGGGGCACGAAGGTCTGGCGGGCCGGGGAGTCGATCGCGAACAGGGCCGACTGCGCCGCGACGATCCCGTACAGCAGGGCGGTGCTCCTGCTGCCCGCCGCGGCCTGCACGACCAGCACCAGCGCGAGCAGCAGGTTGCCGCTGCTGCAGGCGAGCACGAGCTTGCGCCGGTCGACGGCGTCGGCGATCGCGCCGCCGTACAGCCCGAACACGATCAGCGGCAGCAGCCCGGCGACCCCGACGAGCCCGACCGCGGCGGCCGACCGGGTCTGCGCGTAGACCTGCAGCGGAACGGCGACGGCGGTGACCTGGGTGCCGATGACCGACACGCTCTCGCCGAGGATGAGCCGGCGGAACGGCGGCGACTCGCGCAGCGGCGTGAGGTCGAGGGTCGCCCGGCGCAGACGGGCCATCAGGCCGCGCGGCTCCTCGGCCTGCTCGCGCGTCACGGGCTGAGCCGTTCGACCACCCAGTGGGCGCGGTCGAGGCGGTAGCGCAGCCGGTCGTGCAGGCGGCTCGGCCGTCCCTGCCAGAACTCGACGGCGGTGGGCAGGACCCGCAGGCCGCCCCAGAAGCCGGGCACCGGCACGTCCTGCCCGGCGAAGCGCTCCTCGAGCTCGGCCTGCCGCTGCTCGAGGACCTCCCGTCCGGCGATGACCCGGCTCTGGTGCGAGACCCACGCCCCGACCTGCGAACCCCGCGGACGCGAGCGGAAGTAGGCCTCGGTCTGGGCCCGGTCGACCTGCGCGACGCTGCCCTCGACGACGACCTGGCGCTCGAGCTCGACCCACGGGAACAGCAGGGACACCCGCGGGTTGGCGAGCGCCTCCCCGGCCTTGCGGGAGGTCAGGTTGGTGAACACGACCAGGCCACGCTCGTCGTAGCCCTTGAGCAGCACCGTGCGGGCGCTCGGGACGCCGTCGGGGCTCGCCGTCGCCAGCACGACCGCGTTCGGCTCCAGCAGCCCGGCGGCCTCGCCGAACCACCGGTCGAACTGCGCGAGCCAGGTCGGCGCCAGGTCGGACTCGCTCAGCCCCGCCCGCGCGTAGGAACGCCGCAGGTCGGCCACGGCACGCTGATCGCTCACCGCGGGAAGGCTAGACGCGGGGTGGGGAGCAGCGCCCAGAACCGGACACGGCAAGATGGGAGCCGAGCGAGGGGACACACCACCCCTCCGAGACGAGGAGCCGCCACATGGCTGACGAGACTGCGTTCAAGGCCGGGCTCGAGGGCGTCGTCGCCTTCGAGTCCGAGATCGCCGAGCCCGACAAGGAGGGCTCCGCGCTGCGCTACCGCGGCGTCGACATCGAGGACCTGGTCGGCAACGTCAGCTTCGGCAACGTCTGGGGGCTGCTGGTCGACGGGAAGTTCAACCCGGGTCTGCCACCGGCCGAGCCGTTCCCGCTGCCGGTGCACTCCGGCGACATCCGCGTCGACGTCCAGTCGGCCATCGCGATGCTCGCGCCGGCCTGGGGCCTGCAGCAGATGCTCGACATCGGCCCGGAGCAGATCCGCGACGACCTGGCCCGCACGTCGGTCATGACGATGGCGTTCGTGGCGCAGTCCGCCCGCGGTCTCGGCAAGCCGATGGTGCCGCAGAGCGAGGTCGACAAGGCCAAGACCATCGTCGAGCGCTTCATGATCCGCTGGAAGGGCGAGCCCGACCCGGCGCACACCAAGGCCGTCGACGCGTACTTCGTGTCGGCCGCCGAGCACGGCATGAACGCCTCGACGTTCACCGCCCGCGTCATCGCGTCCACCGGCGCGGACGCCGCGGCGTCCATCTCCGGCGCCATCGGCGCGCTGTCCGGCCCGCTGCACGGCGGTGCACCGAGCCGCGTGCTGACGATGCTCGACGACGTCGAGAAGTCCGGCGACCCGGTCAAGTACGTCAAGGGCCTGCTCGACCGCAAGGAGCGCCTCATGGGCTTCGGGCACCGCGTCTACCGCGCCGAGGACCCCCGCGCGCGCGTCCTGCGGCGCACGGCCCAGGAGCTCGGCTCGCAGCGCTACGAGGTGGCCGACGCGCTCGAGAAGGCCGCGATCGAGGAGCTCACCGCGCGCTACCCCGACCGCCCGCTGCGCACGAACGTCGAGTTCTGGTCCGCCGTGGTCCTGGACTTCGCCGACGTCCCGCCGCACATGTTTACGTCGATGTTCACCTGTGCCCGTACCGCCGGGTGGAGCGCGCACATCCTCGAGCAGAAGAGGCTCAACAAGCTGATCCGCCCGTCCGCCAAGTACGTCGGCCCGGGCCCGCGCCCGGTCTCCGCGGTCGAGAGCGGCAACCTGCCCGTGGGGAACCAGGTCTGATGGACGTGCGCATCCCGACCGAGCTGCTGCCGCAGGACGGGCGCTTCGGCGCCGGACCGTCCAAGGTGCGGCCCGCTCAGCTCGAGGCACTCGTGGCCACCGGCCGCGAGTACCTCGGGACGTCCCACCGGCAGGCGCCCGTGCGCTCGCAGGTGGGGCGGCTCCGGTCGGGGCTGCGCACCCTGTTCGACCTGCCCGACGGCTACGAGGTCCTGCTCGGCAACGGCGGCGCGACCGAGTTCTGGGACATCGCCACCTTCGGCCTGATCTCGGCGAAGTCGCAGCACCTGTCGTTCGGCGAGTTCTCGTCGAAGTTCGCCACGGCCGCGAAGGCCGCGCCGTTCCTCGACGAGCCGTCCGTTCTCACGAGCGCCCCCGGCACGCACCCGGTCGCCGTCGCCGAGGCCGGGGTCGACCTCTACGCGCTGACACACAACGAGACCTCCACCGGCGTGATGATGCCGATCACGCGGGTCGCGGGCGCCGACGAGGGCGCTCTGGTGGCGGTCGACGCGACCAGCTGCGCCGGCGGCCTGCCGGTGCGGGCCTCGGAGTTCGACTGCTACTACTTCTCGCCGCAGAAGAGCTTCGCCTCCGACGGCGGTCTGTGGTTCGCGCTGGTGTCGCCGGCGGCGGTCGAGCGGATTGCGGCGGTCAAGGCGTCGGGCCGCTGGGTGCCGGCGTCGTACGACCTGTCGATCGCGCTCGAGCAGAGCCGGCTCGACCAGACGTACAACACCCCGGCCCTGGCGACGATCTTCCTGATGGCCGAGCAGGTCGACTGGATGAACGCCCAGGGCGGTCTCGACTGGGCCGTCGGGCGCACCCGCGACTCCAGCGACCGGCTGTACGGCTGGGCCGAGAAGACCTCGTACACCAGTCCTTTCGTCACGGACCCGGCGATGCGCTCGCAGGTCATCGGCACGATCGACGTCGAGGACGGCATCGACGCGGCGGCGGTGGCGAAGGTGCTGCGCGCCAACGGCGTCGTCGACACCGAGCCGTACCGCAAGCTCGGGCGCAACCAGCTGCGCATCGCCATGTTCCCGGCGATCGAGCCGTCCGACGTCGAGGCGCTGACGGCGTGCATCGACCACGTGGTCGCGGCGCTGTCCTGACCGTCCCGGTGACGGCGCGTCGATGACGGACCCGCTCCCGCAGGCCTGGGTGCCGCGCGTGCTCAACGTCGCGCTGGCCGTGGTCTTCCTGGCGCTGCTGGCGCCGATCGCCACGAACCTCGGCGACAAGCCGACCTACGTGCGGGTCGCTCTCGTGCTGCTCGCGATCCCCTTCGGGCTGCTCGCGCTGGCCTGCCTGTCGTCGGCGGTGCGCCCGGGCTCGCTCGGGCGCGCCGTGCGCCGCCTGCGCGCCCGCCGCACTCGCGCGGCTTCCCCGGACGACGATCCAGGCACTAGCGTCCGACCGTGACCTCGCCGCGACCCCTGCCCGACGGGTGGGTCGCCGTGGTCAAGCGCGACTGCCCGACGTGCGTGCTCGTCGAGCCGGTCCTGCAGCAGCTGCACGCCGCCGGTCCGCTGACGGTGTTCAGCCAGGACGACCCGGCCTTCCCGGCCGGCGTGACCGTCGTCGACGACCGCGAGCTCGAGACCAGCTGGCGGGCGCAGGTCGACACCGTCCCCACGCTGCTGCGGGTCGAGGACGGCGTCGAGGTCGAGCGCACCGTCGGCTGGCTGCGCGAGACCTGGGAGGCGTTCACCGGCGTGACGGGCCTGGGTCCCGGGCTGCCCGACCACCGCCCCGGCTGCGGCTCGAGGTCGGTCGAGTGGGGCGTCGAGGCCGAGCTGGAGCGGCGCTACGGCGACCGGGTGCTGACCAGCCGCGCGGTCGAGCTGGCCGACCTCGAGGACGACGTCGAGGCGGCCTACGCCCGCGGCTGGACCGACGGCCTGCCGGTCGTCCCGCCCACCGAGCAGCGGGTGCTGGCGATGCTGGCCGGCACGACCCGCGCCCCCGGTGACGTCGTCGCCGTCGTGCCGCCCGACCTGGTCGAGTGCACCGTCGAGAAGGTCGCCGTCAACGCGGTGATGGCCGGCTGCCTGCCCGAGCACCTGCCGCTGGTGCTCGCCGCGGTGGAGGCCGCCTGCAGCGACTCCTTCAACGTCCACGGCGTGCTCGCCACGACCTACCCCGCCGGCCCGGTCGTCGTCGTCAACGGACCGGTGGCGCGAGCCGTCGGCATGAACAGCGGCGGCAACGCGCTGGGTCAGGGCAACCGCGCGAACGCCACGATCGGACGCGCGCTGCAGCTGGTGGTGCGCAACGTCGGCGGGGGCCGTCCCGGCGAGGTCGACCGGGGGACGCAGGGCCAGCCCGGCAAGTACACGGCGTGCTTCGCCGAGGCCGAGGACGGCTCGCCGTTCGAGCCGCTCGCCGCCAGTCGCGGTGTCGAGGGCGACGCGCTCACGCTGTTCGCCGGCAGCGGCTGGTGGCCGGTGGTCGACCAGCGCTCGCGCACGCCCGAGTCGCTCGCCCGCAGCTTCGCGGCGTCGCTGCGCGGCGTGGGCCACCCCAAGCTCGCGATCGCGTTCGACGCGATGCTGATCGTCTGCCCGGAGCACGGCCGGGTGCTGCGCGAGGCGGGCTGGGACCGCGCCCGGCTGCTCGCCGAGCTCGAGACCCTGCTGACCGTCCCGGGCACCGGTCTGGTCGAGGGCGCGGACGGCATCGCCGAGGGCCTGCCGGCCGCATTCGCCGACTCGCCGATCCCCAAGTTCCGCCCCGGTGGGCTGCTGCTCGTGCACGCCGGCGGCACCGCCGGCATGTTCTCCACCGTGGTCCCCGGCTGGGTCAGCGGGTCCGGCGGCAGCGAGCCCACCACCGTCCCGATCTCGAGGAGCTGACATGCGCGTCCTGCTCGACCCCACCTCCGAGCGCGTCCCGGCGACGCGCACGCTGACCGCCCGCCCCGCCTC
>JAOPVV010000232.1 GCA_025966005.1 Frankiales bacterium | reverse complement strand
GCAGCACCGTCACCTGGACCAGCCCCACCGGCCGGCGCTGGCGCAGCCCCTCCCAGCACCAACCGCCCGCGCCCGCCGGGCCGGCCGATGATGGCGCTGCCCGACACCCGAGGCCACGGCGACCCGGACGACGACCAGGACGGCAGCACCGACCTGGCCTGGCTCGACGGCACCGCCGACCGGCTCCGCGCCGACGACACCGACGAGACCGATGACACCGACGACGGCGACCCGTACGACCGGATGGCCGCCAACGCTTGGGGACTCGCCCTCGACGACCCCACCCGCTGGGCCGCCTGACCACTCCGCCCGCCTGACCGCACTCCGTTCGCAGCCACGACCCGATCAGCTTCTGCGCCAGCGGGCCCCCTCGACAGCCCGATCCTGCGCCGCCGCGCGGCAGGCTGCCCGCGGCACAGCCCGTCCGTCGACCGCCTCGCCGTCACGAGGTCGAGTGCGGTGAGACCCGCCCGCCTCGCGGACCCGCGGGAACAGCCGACCGACACGCGTGGTGGCAGCGATCGGTCAGGCACGCAGGCGTCGAGTGAGGTGGGCCGCTGCCCCCGACGGGCGCGGAACGTGACGACCTACCGGTCGAGAGCTCCGGGCCCGAGGTCGTGCGCCAGCAGCAGGTCGTCCACGTACGCACCGTCCAGCAGGGACTCGCCGCGCAGCACGCCCGCGACGAGGAAACCGCAGGACGCGTACAGCCGCTGCGCCCCCTCCCCGGAAGCGCGCCGGGCGCAGCCCAGCCGTCGACCAGGCTCCGGTAGAGCAGCAGCGCCGGCAGGCCGAACACCATGACGTACGCCGGCAGCACCCACACCGGCTGCGGCAGCCCGAACGAGGTGAACAGCGTCCACTGCGCACCGGCGTCGAGCCAGTGCAGGTGGTAGGCGATGTCGTACAGCGGCGCCGCGACCCCGGACACGGTGGCGAGCGGCACGGCGGTCTCCTCGAGCAGGTCGGTGGTCGCGACCGTAGGCCGGGCCGCCTGCTACGGGAGTCCTCCTGGAGGGGAACTGCACCGTCGGACGGGGACGCACGACGGCCGCCACGCGCAGGGCGTGGCGGCCGTCGGGACGTGCGGTGGGGCAGGTCAGGCAGCGACCTTCTCGCGCTCGGCCCGCAGCTCCCACTTCTTCTCCGACGCCGTCTCGGGCGCGTCGTCGGAGGTCGCCTTGAGCATCGAGTCCGGCAGCGAGAGCTTGAGCATCGTGCGGATCGTCTGGCCGTACTGCACGAGGAAGTGTCCCGTCGTGTAGGGGATCTCGTACCGGTCGCAGATCTCGCGGACGCGCACGGCGATCTCGGCGTACCGGTTGCTCGGCAAGTCCGGGAAGATGTGGTGCTCGATCTGGTGGTTGAGGTTGCCCGACATGAACGTCAGCAGCTTGCCGCCGTTGAAGTTCGCCGAGCCGAGCATCTGCCGCAGGTACCACTCGGCCGGCGTCTCGGTCTCGTACTCGGCCAGCGTGAACTTCTCGGCGCCGTCGGGGAAGTGACCGCAGAAGATGACGGCGTTCGACCAGACGTTGCGCACGACGTTGGCGGTGAAGTTGGCGCTGAGGGTGCCCAGGAACGCCGGGCCGGTGAGCGCCGGCCACAGCAGGTAGTCCTTGGTCATCTGCTTGCCGATCTTGCGACGCATGTCGCGGAGCTGCTCCTTGGCGCGCTCCTTGGTCTTGCGGCCCTTCTTCACGGCCGAGACGTCGACGTCGTGGAAGGCGATGCCGTACTCGAACAGCAGCGCCAGCAGCGTGTAGACGGCCGGCTGTGCCAGGTTCTTCGGCTTCCACTTGTAGTCGCGGGTCACGCGCAGCAGCCCGTACCCGACGTCGCGGTCCTTGCCGACGATGTTGGTCCAGGTGTGGTGGACGACGTTGTGCGAGTGCTTCCAGCTCTCGGAGGTCGCGGCGTTGTCCCACTCCCACGTGGACGAGTGGATCTCCGGGTCGTTCATCCAGTCCCACTGGCCGTGGATGACGTTGTGCCCGATCTCCATGTTCTCGATGATCTTCGAGAGGGAGAGCATCGCCGTGCCGGCGATCCACGCCGGCGGGAACAGGCTGGCGAACAGCGTCGCCCGGCCCGCGTACTCGAGGCCGCGCTGCAGCTTGATGACCCTGCGGATGTAGGCCGCGTCCTTCTCGCCGCGGGACTCCTCGATCTCCCGGCGCAGCGCGTCGAGCTCCTTGCCGAGGGCCTCGACGTCCGCCGGGGTGAGGTGCGCGTAGGCCTTGATGTCCGAGATCGCCATGGGGCGGCTCCTTCGTGTTCGGGGGTCAGGGAGGGGACGTGGTGGGGGCGGCTCTAGACGTCGAAGACGCAGTCGCCCGCGGCGGCGGAGATGCAGGTCTGCACCCGCTCGCCGGCGACGTGCTCGGTGCCGGAGCGCAGGTCGCGGACCGAGCCGGCCTTGAGCGGCAGGACGCAGCTCTGGCAGATGCCCATCCGGCAGCCGAAGGGCATGACCACGCCGGCGGCCTCGCCGGCGAGCAGCAGCGTGGTGGCGCCGTCGACGACCGCGGTCTTGCCGCTGCGGGAGAACGTGACGGTGCCGCCCTCGCCGCCGGCGCCCTCGAGGTCGACCGAGAAGCGCTCGAGGTGCAGCGCGTCGGCCAGTCCGCGGGACGTCCACAGCACTTCGGCGGCGTCGAGCATCGCGGGCGGGCCGCAGGCCCAGGTCTGGCGCTCGGTCCAGTCCGGGCAGACCGCCTCGAGGTTGGCGAGGTCGAGCATGCCCATCGCATCGGTGAGCTGCTCGTGCAGGTGCAGCCCCGGGTGCCGCTCGGCCAGCTCGTGCAGCTCGTGGCGGAACAGCACGTCGGACTCGGTCGGGGCCGAGTGCACCAGGACGACGTCCGGCAGGTCGCCGCGGGAGTCGAGCGTGCGCAGCATCGACATGATCGGCGTGATGCCGCTGCCGGCGGTGAGGAACAGGGTGCGGGCGGGCGGCGGGTCGGGCAGGACGAAGTTCCCCTGCGGCGCCGCGAGCCGCACGATCGTGCCGGCCGCGAGCCCGTTGACGAGGTGGCCGGACAGGAAGCCCTCGGGCATCGCCTTGACGGTGATGGCGATGAGGCCGTCGTCCTGCACGGGGGTGGAGGTCAGCGAGTACGAGCGCCAGTGCCAGCGGCCGTCGACCTGGTGGCCGATGCCGATGTACTGACCGGCCTGGTAGCTGCCGTTCCAGCCCCAGCCGGGCTTGATGACCAGCGTCGCGGCGGTCTCGGTCTCCTTGCGGACCTCGACCACGCGCCCGCGCAGCTCGCGGGCGCTCCACAGCGGGTTGAGCAGGTGCAGGTAGTCGTCCGGCAGCAGCGGGTGCGACAGCTTGCTGGCAGCGTCGCGGAGCAGCGAGGTGAACGAACGGCTCGCGGTCGTGCGGGTCACGGCTGCTCCTGTCTCAGGGTGGTGATGAGAGCGTGCCCTGCTCCGGCGCGATGGTCGACGTGCTCTCACATACGCTCCTGGGCATGTTCCTTGTGGTGACAGGATGAAGAACGTCTCCTCCACGCCGTGGCAGGACCTCCCTCCGGAGATGTCACGCGCGCTGCGGCCGCACCTGCAGGCGGTCGTCGCGGAGATCGTCGCCGTCCTCCCGGGCGAGGTGCCGGACTACGCGCGGCCCATCGAGGGGACCTTCGGCGAGGGCCTGCGCCTGGGAGTGGGTGTGGCCCTCGGCCGCTTCCTGGACCTCCCGGGGACCTCCGAGCCGGCGCTCACCGAGCAGGACCGCCGCGTCTACCTGGCGCTGGGCCGGGGCGAGAACCGCCAGGGCCGCGAGCTGCAGACCCTGCTGGCCGCCTACCGGGTCGGTGCCCGGGTGGCCTTCCGGCGCTTCGCGACGATCGCGCGCGAGGCCGACGTCGACCCGGACGCGCTCGTGCCGCTGGCGGAGGCGGTCTTCGCCTACATCGACGAGCTGTCGGCGACCTCGGTCGAGGGCTACGCGATGGAGCAGTCGCTGCGGGCCGGCGAGGCCGACCGGCGGCGCAGCGAGCTGCTGCGCCTGGTGCTCTCCGGAGCGGGCGACGTCCAGGCCGTGACGTCGTCGGCGCGGCTCACCGGCTGGACCGTCCCGGAGCGGGTCGTGGTCGTCGTCGTGCCGCAGGAGCGCGCCGATGACCTGGGGCTGGCCCTTGGACGCCGCGCGCTGGTAGGGCTGGACGGCGACGCCGTCGTCGCGGTGCTGCCCGACCCGGGCGCCGCCCGGGCACCGCTCGACCGGCAGCTGGCCGGACGGCGGGCGGCAGTGAGCCCGGGCGGGTCCGTGCAGGACGTGCCGGCCGCACTGGCGCTCGCCCGGCGGGGAGCGCTGCTGGCGGCCGAGGGTCTCGGCGACCCCATCTGGGTCGACGGGCACCTGGCGACCCTCCTGGTGCACGGCGACCGGGTCGTCCTCGACCTGCTGGCGCGGGCGCGGCTCGCCCCGCTGGACGGCCTCAAGCCGGCCACCCGGGACCGGCTCGCCGAGACCCTGCTGGCCTGGCTGCAGCACCGCGGTGAGCGGCAGCACGTCGCGACCGCGCTGCACGTGCACCCGCAGACGGTCGGCTACCGGCTGGGCCAGCTGCGCGAGCTGTTCGGCGAGGCGCTCGAGGACCCGCAGGCCCGCTTCGAGCTCGAGCTCGCCCTGCGCTCGCGCGACTGACCCGGCCGGCAGCGCTCAGACCGGGGCGCTCGGCGGCAGGTCTCAGACCGGCGGGAGCCCACCGCTGCGGGACGGCGTGGTCGTGCCGGACGGGACGCCCGTGGGCGGCGTCACCGGGTACGCCTCGACGACGACGATGTCCTCCTCGACCGCGAGCTCGTCGTCCTGCGACGACGAGGTGGCGGTCTGCTTCACCGTCGCGGCGGAGTCCGACGCCTGACCGCTGACCGACGCGCCCGCCTGCTTGGCCTGCTCGGTGACCGTCGAACCGGCCTCGCTGGCCGTCTCCTTGACGGTCTGCGCGGCCTCGGTGGCGGTGTCCTTGACGGTGGCCACGGCCTCCTGCGCCGCCGGCTGCAGCTCGTCCTTCATCTCGGCGGCGGCCGATGAGAGCTGCTGCTTGACCGGCTCCTTCAACGAGGAGGCCTGCTCCTTGACCGCTTCGGCGGCCTGCCGCTCCCGGGTGCTGGCCGGCAGCAGCGTCGAGAGCAGGTAGCCCACGCCGAACGCGACGACGCCGGCGACCAGGGGGTTGCCGGCCGTCTTCTGCTTCGCCGCGGTCGGCGCCTGCTTCACGGTGTCAGCGGCGCTGCTCGCGGTGTCGGCCGCGCTCGAGGTCGCTCCTGTGACCGCGTCGCCGGTGCCGTGCGCGACGCCCATGACCCTGTCCTTCACGCTGCTGCCCGCGCCCGCGACCGTGTCCGTGGTGCCCATGACCTTCTCCTTCACGGTGCTCGTCATGCCGCTGACCGTCTCCTTGGCGCTGTCGACCTTGCGCTCGACGACGCGAGCGGGGTTCACCTTGTCGTTGAGGTCCTCGACGTCCGAGGCGAGTTCGGCGCGGGTGGCCTCGATCTCGGCGCGGATCTGTTCCGGGGTCTGGCTCATCGCATCTCCTTGAGCGTCTCGATCGTCTGGTGGGGCGTGGGGTCGACCGTCTTGAGCTGCTTGCGGCCGCGCGTGTACAGCACGAGCGCGATGACCCCGTACACGGCCGCGACGATCGCGAACGCCGCCCAGAGCGGCATCACCTCGTCGAGCGCGTGGGCGACGGCGAACGACGCGAACAGCGCGAGCAGGTACGCGGCGAAGCCGGCCCCGCCGAGCAGCCCCCCGGCCTTGCCGGCCTTCTTGGCCTCCTGCGTCATCTCGGCCCGGGCCAGCGCGATCTCCTGGCGCACGAGCGTCGACAGGTCGCCCGAGATCTGCGAGACCAGCTCGCCGACCGAGGCCTGCGGCGCCTCGCCGGTCGTCCGCTCCGAGGTCACCCCTGTCGGGTACGGGTCGGTCACAGCGTCCCCCGGGTCTGCGTCTCGGGGGGCAGCGGCGAGCCGGTCGGCTCGGTCCAGCCGGTGCCGGTCCCCGACTCGTACGGGACGGCGGTCTCGTACGCCGGTCCCGTCTCGTACGCCGGTCCCCGCTCGTAGACCGCTCCCGACTCGTACGCCGGCTCCGGGTAGGGCGCGACGTAGCCGACGGCCGGGACCGGGTAGCCGGCAGTGGCGAACTGCTGGCCGGAGGTGTCCTGCTCCTTGGCGGCGGCCAGGCCCTTGGCCAGCCGGCCGGCCGCGAAGCCGGCGAACGCCATCCCCAGCAGGAACGTCCCGGGGTTGCGCCGCGCGTAGCGGCGCACGTCCTCGAGCACGCCCTCCGGGCCGACCCGCTCGAGGTGGTCGGCGAGTCCCTGCGCGCGCTGCCCGACCTCGCCCATCACCTGCCCGACCACACCGGAGGTGTCCCCCTCCGACAGCTGGCGGCTGATGCCGCGCAGGCTGCCCGCCAGCTTCTCGCTCTGCGCGCCGACCTGCTCGGCGGCGCTCTCCCTGACTTTGGCCGTGAGGTCCTTGACCTGGTCGACGGTCTCGCCGACCACGTTGCCGGCCTGCTCCGTAGCCGTGCCGGCGACGTCGCCGGCCGCGCCCTTCGCCGTCGAAGCGACGTGGCCCGCCTCGTCCTTGGCGGTGGCGGCGACCGCCGCCGCCTCGTCCTGCGCCGCGCTCGTCACCTGTCCGGGTGCTGTCACCGTGTCGTCTCCCTCGGCTCGTCCTGACTCGTCGTTCCAGAAGCGGCGGGTACCCGCGATCACGCGAGTCAAAGACGATCGCGACGGCGATCGGGTCGAGGGCGTCGCCGTAGGCTGCAGCGGTGACGTCCCGCCGGCTCCCCCTCGACCCGATCGCCGAGGCCCGCCGGCAGTGGCAGGCGCACGGCTGGTCCGCCGCCGCCGACGGGATGGCCGCCGTCACGTCCATCATGCGCGCGCAGCAGATCCTGCTGGCCCGCACGGAGGAGGCCCTCAAGCCGCTGCAGCTGACGTTCGCGCGCTACGAGGTGCTGATGATCCTGCTGTTCAGCAAGGCAGGAGCGCTGCCCATGAAGGTGATCGGGAGCCGGCTGCAGGTGCACCCGACGAGCGTCTCCAACGCCGTCGACCGGCTCGAGGCCGTCAGCCTGGTGTCGCGCGAGCCGCACCCCGACGACGGCCGCGCTCTGCTGGTGCGGCTCACGCCGCTCGGCCGCGAGACGGCGGAGAAGGCCACGACGGCCCTCAACGAGGGCGTGTTCGGCGATCCCGGTGTGCCCGCCGGCCGCATCGACCCGCTGGTGTCCGTGCTGCGGTCGATGCGGCGGGCGGCCGGGGACTTCTAGCTGCTGTAGGAGAAGAAGCCCTGACCGGTCTTGCGACCGAGCAGGCCCGCCTCGCACATCCGCATCAGCAGCGGGGGCGCGGCGAACAGCGGCTCCTTGAACTCGGCGTACATCGAGTCGGCCACCGCAGCGCAGGTGTCGAGGCCGATGAGGTCGGCCAGGTGCAGCGGTCCCATCGGGTGGGCGCAGCCCTTGACCATGCCCTCGTCGATGTCGGCGGCACTGGCGAAGCCGGACTCCATCATGCGGATCGCCGACAGCAGGTACGGGATGAGCAGCGCGTTGACGACGAAGCCCGCGCGGTCCTTGGACCGGATCGTCTGCTTGCCCAGCCGCTGCTCGGCGAACGCCGTGACGGTCGCCAGCACCTCGCCGGAGGTCAGCAGGCTCTCGACGATCTCGACCAGCGGCAGCACCGGGACGGGGTTGAAGAAGTGCACGCCGACGACCGACTGCGGACGCCGGGTCACGGCGGCCATCTTCACCAGCGGGATGGACGACGTGTTCGACGCCAGGATGCAGTGCGGCGCGAGCACGTCGTCGAGCCGGCGGAACAGGTCGAGCTTGAGCTGCTCGATCTCCGGGGCGGCCTCGACGACCAGGTCGCGGTCGGACAGGCGGGCCAGGTCCTGCACCACCTCGATGCGCGACATCACCTCCTTGGCGACGATCTCGTCGGTGCGCCCGGACCGCACGGAGCGGGCGAGCGAGGACTCGATGCGCGAGACGGCCGCGGCGACACCGGCGTCGCCGACCTCGACCACGAGCACGTCGCAGCCGGATCGGGCGGCGACCTCGGCGATGCCGGCGCCCATGGTGCCGCCGCCGATCACGCCGACCAGCTCCATCGCGCCGCCCGCGGGGGTGGCGCTCACGCCAGGAGCGATCGGGCGTAGACGATGCGCTGGACCTGGTTGGTGCCCTCGTAGATCTGAGTGATCTTCGCGTCGCGCATCATCCGCTCGACGGGGAAGTCGCTGGTGAAGCCGTAGCCGCCGAGCAGCTGCACGGCGTCGACGGTGACCTTCATGGCGACGTCGCTGGCGAAGCACTTGCTGGCCGCGGAGAACGCGGTCAGGTCGGCGTCGCCGCGCTCGGACTTGGCGGCCGCGGCGTAGGTCAGCTGACGGGCGGCCTCGAGCTGCATGCCCATGTCGGCGATCATGAACTGCAGGCCCTGGAACTCGGCCAGTGCCTTGCCGAACTGCCTGCGCTCCTTGACGTACGCGACGGCGACGTCGAGCGCGCCCTGCGCGACGCCGAGCGCCTGTGCGGCGATGGTGATGCGGGTGTGGTCCAGGGTGCGCATCGCGAGGCTCATGCCCTGGCCGCGGGCCCCGAGCAGCCGGTCGGCGGGCAGCCGCACGTCCTCGAGGATGACCTCGCGGGTCGGGCTGGCCTTGATGCCGAGCTTCTTCTCGCCCGCGCTGAACGAGACGCCCGGGTCGGTCTTGCTGACCAGGAAGGCGCTGATGTGCTGGCCGCGCTTGGCGTCGGGGTCGGTGACCGCGAAGACGGTGTAGCTGTCGCCCTCGCCGGCGTTGGTGATCCAGCACTTGACGCCGTTGAGCACCCAGGTGTCGCCCTCGAGGACGGCGCGGGCGCGCATCGACGCGACGTCGGAGCCGGCCTCGCGCTCGGACAGCGCGTAGCAGAACAGCGCGTCGCCGGCGGCCAGCGGGGCCAGCCAGGTCTGCTTCTGCTCCTCGGTGCCGGCGAGCAGCACCGGCAGCGAGCCCAGCTTGTTGACGGCCGGGATGAGGGACGACGACGCGCAGCCGCGGGCCACCTCCTCGATGACGATGCAGGTCGCGAGAGCGTCCGCGCCGTTGCCGCCGTACTCCTCCGGCACGTGGATGGCGTGCAGGTCGGCCGCCCGCAGGGCGTCGTACGCCTCCTGCGGGAAGCGCGCGTTCGCGTCCGCCTCGGCGGCGTACGGGGTGATCTTGTCGGCCACGAGCTGGCGGACGGTGTCCCGCAGCTGCTCGTGCTCGTCCGTCGGGCGGTAGGCCCCGGCTAGCGCGGTCACGGTGCTCCTCGTCTTCGTCTTCTGTTTGAAGGACGTCCTAGTAACTTTAGGAGGACGTCCTTCGAACTGTCCAATGGTGGTCCGTCACAGCGAGGGGTGGGAGGAGGTCCGGCAGGGTGGTCAGGAGGGCGTGCCGGCGACGGTCGAGCGAGCCCCGAGCCGGCGGTCCCACGTGTCGTCGCCGACGCCGGCCAAGCCCTGTGCGGCCAGGCGCAGGTCGGACCGCTCCTTGCCCGACAGCAGGGTCGCGGCCTGGGCGACGCGGGCCGCCTCGGACTGCACCAGCAGGCTGAGCTGCACCTGGGTGCTCGCGACGCGCCCGCCCTCCGGGTCGGGGCGCGCGTAGAGCTGGTCCGAGGCGCTCCTCAGGCGACGCGCCAGTCCGGCGAGCTCGCTCGCCGTGCCCGAGCCGAGCGCCTGGGCGAGCTCGGTGTCGGTCGGCACGTCAGCGTCCTGGACGTCCTGCAGCCAGTCGGCCAGCGACTGCACCGCCCGGCTGTCCTGGAACACGCGGACGGGTCGTGGCGAGGGCGCCTGCGACTCCAGCGGCGGGCCGACGCCGAGGTCGATCGAGGAGTAGTCCGGCACCTCGGGGGGCTTGCGGACCTCGACGCCCTCGATCGCGCGGACCGGGGGCAGCAGCGGCGCGAGCGTCGTCGACGCCAGGTCGAACAGCCGGTCGCCGAGGTCGCGCTGGCGCGCTCCGGCGGCGCGCAGCTGGTCCTGGAGCGGACCGGCCGGCACGGTCGTCGCCGTGCGCACGACGAGCAACGAGTCCAGGTAGAGGTCGGCCGCGGCGCGGTACTGCACCAGGGCGTCGGGCGCGCCCGGGAACGGCTCGCGGCCGTCGAGCGAGGTCTGCGTCTGCAGGATCAGCGGGACCGCCGCGTCGATCCGGGCGGCGACGTCGGCGGGTGTCGCGCGGCCCTCGTTCCACTCGACGATCGTGCGGACGGCGCTGAAGGACGAGCCGGTGAGCGGCTGGAACTCCCGCAGCACGTCCGCCTTCCACACCCCCGCGGGCGTGGTGGGGGCCTCGGTGGCGCCGGGGCTGGCCGCAGGCGACGCCGGCGCGCCCGGCCCGGGGGGACGAGCGGC
>JAOPVV010000393.1 GCA_025966005.1 Frankiales bacterium | reverse complement strand
GGCGCGGACCGCACCCATCTCGGCCCGGAGCGAACCGACGTCGGCGCGCACCCCGGCCATCTCGGTCCGCAGCCCGCTCAGGTCGACGCCCGGGGCGGCCGTCACCGCCTCGGCGTCGTCCACCAGGGCGGCCAGCTGCTCGATACGGCGCTGCAGCGCCTCCGCGGCGTCGTCCGTGCTCACTGCTGCCTCCTGGAGCGGGAATGGCGGCAGCGTAGTGGCGTCAGACCAGCGGAAGGGCCAGTCGCGCCGGTACGTCGCGTCGCGCCGCGTCGTGGCGCTCCTCGCTGACCGTCCCGTAGGTCGTCGTGCGCTGCCGCGGGGTGCGACCGGCCGCCCGCACCATGCTCTCGAGTTCCTCGACCGACTTGCGGGAGCCGTGCTGGGAGCCGGCCATCCGGCTGATGGTCTCCTCCATCAGTGTGCCGCCGAGGTCGTCGACGCCACCGGCCAGCACGTGCCCGCACTGCTCGGGCCCGAGCTTCACCCAGGAGCACTGCACGTGGTCGATGCGACCGTGCGGCATCAGCCGGGCGACGGCGTGCACCGCGCGGTTGTCGCGCAGCGTCGGCCCCGGGCGGGCGACGCCCGCGAGGTAGATCGGCGCGCTGGTGTGCACGAACGGCAGGGGCACGAACTCGGTGAACCCCCCGCTCTCCCCTTGCAGCCGGGCGAGCAGCTGCAGGTGCGCGACCCAGTGGTGCGGCTGGTCGACGTGGCCGTACATCATGGTGCTGGTCGTCGGGATCCCGAGCCGGTGCGCGGTCTGCACGACCTCGATCCACTGGGCGGTCGGGAGCTTGCCCTTGGTCAGCACCCAGCGGACGTCGTCGTCGAGGATCTCCGCGGCGGTCCCGGGCAGGCTGTCGACCCCGGCCTCCCGGGCGGCGGTGAGGAACTCGGCGATCGACAGCGACGTGCGGGCGGCGCCGTTGACGACCTCCATCGGGCTGTAGGCGTGCAGGTGCAGACCGGGCGCGGCGGTCTTCACCGCGCGGGCCAGGTCGAGGTAGGCCGACCCCGGCAGCTGCGGGTCGATGCCGCCCTGCATGCAGACCTCGGTCGCCCCGACGTCCCACGCCTCGCGGGCCCGCTGGCCGACCTCGTCGTAGGACAGCGAGTAGGCGTCGGCGTCGGTGCGGCGCTGCGCGAAGGCGCAGAACCGGCAGCCGGTGTAGCAGACGTTGGTGAAGTTGACGTTCCTGTTGACGACGAAGGTGACGTCATCGCCGACGGTGTCCCGGCGCACGTCGTCGGCCAGCGCGCAGACCGCGTCCAGGTCGGCGCCGTCGGCGGTGATCAGCGCCAGGGCCTGGCTCTCGCTGAGGTCCTGCGGCCGGTCGCGCGCGACCCGCAGCGCGGCGGCGACGTCGCTGTCGAGCCGGACCACCCGAGCGGGAACGGACTCGCGGACGGCGTCCCAGTCGCCGTAGACGTCGGAGAAGTCCGACCGGCGGTCCGCCGAACGCCCTGTGGTGTCGACGGTCTCGTGCAGATCGGTGCGGCCGCTGCTGACCAGCCCGCCGTCCGGCTCCTGCCACGGCATGCCGACCGGGAGCACGTCCGCGGCGAGCCCGTCCGGACCGGCGAGCGCCGCGACGTGCGCCGCCAGCCGCGGGTCGAGCCACGGCTCGTGCAGGTACGGCGGGTGCGCGGTCAGCCGCTCGCGCAGCACGAAGCCCGACGCCGCGGTCGCCTGCGCGAGCTCGTCGACCTGCGGCCACGGCCGTTCCGGGTTGACGTGGTCCGGGGTGAGCGGCGAGACGCCGCCCCAGTCGTCGACCCCGGCGCGCAGCAGCAGCGCCGTCTCGGCCAGGTCGACCAGGTTCGGCGGCGACTGCACCCGCATGCGCGGTCCGAGCACCACCCGGGTCACAGCGATCGCCGCGAGGAACTCCTCCATGCCGGCGTCGGGCGCCCCGCGCATCGCGGTGTCGTCCTTGGCCCGGAAGTTCTGGACGATCACCTCCTGCACGTGCCCGTGCCGGCGGTGCGCGGCGCGGATCGCGAACACCGTCTCGGCCCGGTCGCGCAGGCCCTCGCCGATCCCGACCAGCAGCCCGGTCGTGAACGGCACCCCGTGCCGCCCGGCGTCCTCGAGCACCTGCAGCCGGACGGCCGGGTCCTTGTCCGGGCTGCCGACGTGCGCCGGGACGTCCGCGGTCGTCTCGAGCATCATCCCCATCGACGGCGCGACCGGCTTGAGCCGCTGCAGCTCGGCCCAGCTCATCACACCCGGGTTGAGGTGCGGCAGCAGCCCCGTCTCCTCCAGCACCGCCACCGCGCAGGCCCGCACGTACGCCAGGGTGCTGTCGTAGCCGGCCTCGTCCAGCCACTGGCGGGCCGCGTCCCAGCGGTCCTCCGGCCGGTCGCCGAGCGTGAAGAGCGCCTCCTTGCAGCCCAGCGCCGCACCGGCGCGGGCGATGTCGAGCACCTCGTCCAGCGACAGGAACGGCGCCGGCAGGCGACCCGGGACGGTCGCGAACGTGCAGTAGTGGCAGCGGTCCCGGCACAGCCGGGTCAGCGGGACGAACACCTTCCGGGAGTACGTCACCGTCCCCGGACGACCCGCGTCGACCAGGCCCGCGTCGCGCACCCGGCCGGCGACCACCATCAGCGCGTCGAGGTCGTCGCCGCGCGCCGCCAGCAGCACCGTCGCCTCGTCCAGGTCGAGCGCCTTGCCGTCGCGGGCACGCGCCAGCGCGCGCCGCATGCCCGGGGTCTGCTCCACCCCCGCGACCCTACGTCCGCGACCGGCCCGCGACGAGGCGGGTCACGACGGCCAGGACGGCCTCCAGCGGCCCGCGCCCCAGCCACCGCCGCCAGACCAGGGCGAAGGCGACGGCGGCCGCCACCTGCAGCAGGTAGTAGCGCTCGGGGTCGTCGGTGTCGGTCAGCCCGAGCAGCACGACGTGCGCCGTGTAGAGCGACAGCGGCATACTGCCGACGGCCGCCAGCGGGGCCAGCAGCACGGCGGCGCGGCGCGCGACGAGCAGCGCGACACCGAGGACCAGCAGTGCGGCGCCGGCGGTGCCGGCCAGGTCGGGCGGCGTGGTGCTGTGCGGCGCGTCGACCGCCAGCCACCACCCCGGATCGGTCGGCACGTTGCCGAAGAAGCCGCTCTGGACGTCGGGCGGCGCCCCGAGGTACCGGGTCAGCTCGTCCTCGCCCCCGAGCGGTCCGAGCAGCAGCCGACTGGCGCCGACCGACGACGCCATGAGTCCTGCTCCGCAGGTGGCGATCCCGACCGCGACGCCCGCGCGGTGCAGGGCCAGCCGTCCGACCGCGAGCCCGAGCACCAGGTAGGCGAGCCAGGCCGCCGCCGGGTAGTAGCCGGTCAGCAGCAGCTCCGACAGCAGTGGCCCGGGCTCGCCGAGCCGCGAGAAGCCGGGGCTCGACGGGTCGCGCTCGGGCAGCTGGTCGCGCACCTGCTGGCTGATCACGGGGACGAGCAGGGCCAGCGCGACGGCGAGCAGCAGCAGCCGGCGGGGACGCCAGCCGAGGAAGGGCTGCACGAGCAGGAAGAAGACGGCGTAGTAGGCCAGGATCACCGCGACCCCGCTGTCGAGGGCGCCGAGCCCGAGCCCGACGGCTCCGATGAGCGCGGCGCGCAGCACCAGCGCGAGGCGCCGGCGCGCGTCCCAGCGGTTCGACGCCAGCGCCAGCCCCACGCCGGCCAGCACCGCGAACGCAGCGGCCGAGCGACCGCTGGCGAGCTGGTCGGTCAGCGAGACCGAGCCGTCCGGGTCCTCGCTCGGCAGGACGTGCACCGCGACCATCCCGAGCAGGGCCACCCCGCGGGCCGCGTCGACGCCCTGCAGGCGCGACGAGCTGCGGGCGGCCATGCCCCCCATCCTCGTGGCTGCAGCGGCAGCAGGCAGGCTGGAGGCCATGACGACGATCTGCCTGACCGGCTCGACCGACGGGATCGGCCTGACCGCCGCCCGCACGCTGCTCGACCAGGGCCACCGGGTGCTCGTGCACGCCCGCAGCGAGCAGCGCGGCCGGCCGGTCGTGGACGGGCTGTCCGGCGACGTCGACCTCGTCGTCGGCGACCTGGCGTCCCTGACGCAGGTGCGCGCCCTCGGCGAGCGCCTGCGCGCGGAGCCGCTCGACGTGCTGGCCCACAACGCCGGTGTGTGGGTGCGCGGCGACGCCCCAGTCGTCACCGAGGACGGCTTCGAGACGACGTTCGGGGTCAACGTGCTGGCGCCGCACCTGCTGACCTCCCTGGTGGCCGGGCACCTGACCGGACGGCTGCTGTGGCTCGGCTCGGGCATGGCCACCTCGGGGCGGCCGAAGCCGACGGCGCTCGGCGGCTCCCGCGAGCCGCGCCAGGCCTACGCCGACAGCAAGGCCTGCGACATCGCGCTGGCGCTGGCCTGGGGCCGACGTCTCGGGCTCCCGTCGGCGGCGGTCGACCCCGGCTGGGTCGCGACCAAGCTGGCCAGCAGCGGTGCTCCGGGCCGGGTCGAGGACGGCGCCGACACGCTGGCCTGGTGCTGCACCGAGGCGCCGCTGGACCAGGCGCCGTACTGGAAGGACCGTCGGCCCGAGCCCGTGCCGGGGCGGCTGCGCGACGCGGGCCTGCAGGACGCGATCGCCGCCGCGTGCGACCGCTTCGCCGGCCTGGGTGGCGACCGGATCGCCTGACACACTGGAGCCCATGCGCATCGTGGCCCTCGCGGGCGGCATCGGCGGGGCCCGGTTCCTGCGCGGGCTGAGGGCTGCGGCCCCGGACGCCGACGTCACCGTCGTCGTGAACACCGGCGACGACATCACGATGTACGGCCTGCGGATCTGCCCCGACCTCGACACGGTCATGTACACCCTCGGCGGCGGCATCGACGAGGTCCGCGGCTGGGGCCGCACCGACGAGAGCTTCCACGCCAAGACCGAGCTCGAGGAGTACGGCGTCCCGACCGCGTGGTTCGGGCTGGGCGACCGCGACCTCGCCACCCACCTCGTCCGGCGCCAGATGATGGACGCCGGCTACCCGCTGTCGCAGGTGACGCAGGCGCTGTGTGCCCGCTGGCAGCCGGGCATGACGCTGCTGCCGATGAGCGACGACCGGGTCGAGACGCACGTCCGCGTCAGCGACGGCGGCACCGACCGCGTCATCCACTTCCAGGAGTGGTGGGTCCGCCACCGCGCCGGGCTGCCCGCCTCGGCGATCGTCGCGGTCGGCGCCGAGACGGCCTCCCCCGGGCCCGGCGTGCTGGAGGCGATCGACGCCGCCGACCTGGTGCTGCTCCCGCCCAGCAACCCCGTCGTCAGCATCGGCACCGTGCTGCAGGTCAAGGGCATCCGCGAGGCGCTGTCGACGACGACGGTCGTCGGGCTGTCGCCGATCATCGGCGGCGCGCCGGTGCGCGGCATGGCCGACGCGTGCCTCGACGCGATCGGCGTCGAGACGACCGCCGAGGCCGTCGGGCGCCACTACGGCGCGCGCAGCCAGGGCGGGCTGCTGGACGGCTGGCTCGTCGACGTCTCCGACGAGGGCGCGACCGTCCCCGGCGTCGAGGTGCGCGCCGTGCCGCTGCTCATGACCGACCTCGCCGCGACGGCCGCGATGGCGCGGGCCGCGCTGGACCTCGCGGGTGCCTGACACGCAGCCGCTGCACTTCAGCGTCACGGGGGTCGAGGGACTGCCCGAGGTGCGTCCCGGCGACGACGTCGCGGCGCTGCTCGCGGCCGCCGTCGACCTGCGGGACGGCGACGTGCTGGTCGTCACCAGCAAGCTGCTCAGCAAGGCCGAGGGCCGGCTCGTGCCCGTGCCGCCCGGCGCCGACCGGGAGGCCGTGCGGCTGGCCGCCGTGGACAGGGAGACGGTGCGGGTCGTCGCTCGCCGGGGCACGACGACGATCGCCGAGAACCGGAACGGCCTGGTGCTGGCCGCGGCCGGCGTCGACGCCAGCAACGTCCGCAGTGACGAGGTCGCCCTGCTGCCCGTCGACCCGGATGCCAGCGCCCGCGGGCTGCGGGACCGGCTGCTCGCGCTGACGGGCGCGCGCGTGGCCGTCGTCGTCTCCGACACGATGGGCCGGCCGTGGCGGGTCGGCCAGGTCGACCAGGCCATCGGCGTTGCGGGGCTCGCGCCGGTGCGCGACGCGCGCGGCACCGCCGACAGCTTCGGCGCGGTGCTCGAGGTCACCGAGATCGCCGTCGCCGACGAGCTCGCCTCCGCCGCCGAGCTGGTCAAGGGCAAGGCCGACGGCGTGCCGGTGGCCCTGGTCCGCGGGCTGTCGCTGCCGGACGACGGCCGGGACGCGACGGCGCTCGTGCGGCCGGCCGTCCAGGACTGGTTCCGGCTCGGCACTGCCGAGGCGCACCGCGAGGCGGTCGGGCTGCGCCGCACCGTCCGCGCCTTCACCGACCGCCCCGTCGAGCGGGCGACCGTGCTGCGCGCCGTCGCCGCCGCGGTCACCGCACCCGCGCCGCACCACACGACGCCGTGGCGCTTCGTGCTGGTCGAG